>JAADGA010000212.1 GCA_013152615.1 Alphaproteobacteria bacterium | reverse complement strand
ATTTAAAGGGGCAGCTGTAGGGAATCATATATGGTTTATCGCCCTAAAAGTCCAAGGTAATTATTTTTATTCAAATGATCATTAAATAATACTTCTTTAACATCCTTTTTCTATAACTGTATCAAATAAGGACATGATACGGGATGCCTATAGGCGTTTTGCGGGACAGAAAAGGTTCGGGTTAATATGCTTATTATCGTTGGTATAATTGTTACCATAGTATTGGTTTTCGGCGGATTTATTATGAGCGGCGGTAATATCGGAGTCGTTCTGCACGCCTTGCCGATTGAGGGCATGGTGATCGGCGGGGCCGGTATCGGCTCATTCATGGTGAGTAATACCAGCAATATCCTGAAAAAGGGACTGAAGGGAGTGGGCCATGCGGTAAAAGGCTCAAAATGGAAAGCCGCTGATTATAAGGATTTGCTGTGTTTGCTGTTTCTGCTGACCAAACTTATCAAGACCAAGGGTGTTATTGCCCTTGAGACTCATGTCGAAAATCCGGAAGAAAGCAAGATTTTCCAGAATTTTCCAAATGTCAGCAGTGATCACCATGTGGTGGAATTTATTTGTGATTATCTGCGGATGACAACAATGAATTTTGATGATCCCTATCAGGTCGAGGATGTGTTGCTGAAGGATCTTGAGAAACATCACCATGAACATAGCGACGCGGCTCATGCCTTAAGTGTTCTTGGCGAATCCTTTCCGGCTCTTGGTATTGTCGCGGCGGTGCTCGGGGTGGTTAAAACCATGGCCAGTATTGACCAGCCGGTCGAGATTCTGGGTGAAATGATTGGCGGCGCACTGGTCGGGACTTTCCTCGGGATTTTGATCTCCTATACCATCGTCAGCCCGATTGCCGGCAAGTTGCAGCAGGTGCTGGATGAGGAACATCATTTTCACAATGTGATCAAGGATGTTATTGTGTCACATCTGCATGGTAATGCGCCGCAGATTTCGATTGAAATAGGCCGCAAAAGCATTCCGACCGAATTGCAGCTCAGTTTTTATGAGCTGGATGAAGCCGTTAACGAGCTGTCCAACGATCTTCTGGCTTAAACCATCTTGCGGCTTAACCGATCTTCTGGCTTAAACCATCTTGCGGCTGACTTAAACCATCTTGACTTAAACCATTTTCCGGCCATGCGACAGTCCCGGCACTGGGTCGCACGGTCCTATTCCGGCTTTTCCCTTATATACAAGGTATAAATATACGGTCTGGGATCGCCGTTGGGGTTGATGTATATATGATCAAAATGCGATATCAGCCGGAATGATGGTCCTAGTCTTGCGGATAATTCTTCGACGCCATAGCGATGAAGTGTCAGGCCGGCACATTTTGGCGCGCCGGTTCTTGAAAATTCGGCGAATATGGCGTGACCACCGGTTTTTAACGCTGATTTTATATTGCCGAAATAGCCTTTTATATCATCTTCACCGGTCAGGAAATGTAAAACTGCCCGGTCAATCCACAGGTCAATATCAGGGATTTCCTTGTGAAAGGGCCGGGAAATATCCTGACAAAGCCAGTCTACGGCCTTATCCCGGTCGCCCAATCTGCGCCTGACCTGATTTAAAGCTTCAGCACTTATATCATTGAGTACCAGTTTGGCCCCCCGGGTCAGCAATTCTTCAATTAACACCGAAGTCCCGGCCCCCGGAAGGAATATCGTGGAATTTTCCCATTCCGGGATATGAGTTAATAACCGGAGTGTCTGGGCGGCATCCTTTTCATACCAGCCCAATTTTGAATTTTCTGTACTGGAAAAAACTGAATTCCAATGTTCGCTGGTCGATGCCATGGCGGTGCTTTTATTTATGGTTAATGCGGTGCTTTTATTTATGGTTAATAAGGTGCTTTATTTTATGGTTAATAAAAAGTCATCATATTCTGTTCCCCAGTATTTCGGCGACTTTCGGCGCGAAATAGGTCAGTATTCCGCTGGCCCCCGCCCGTTTGAACGCCAGCAGACTTTCCATCATCACCCGGTCGAGATCAAGCCAGCCCTCAGCCGCCGCAGCATGGAGCATGGCATATTCGCCGCTGACCTGATAGGCAAAGGTCGGTATGCCAAATTCCGATGTTACCCGCTGGATGATGTCAAGATAGGGCATGCCGGGCTTGACAATGATCATATCGGCACCTTCGTTAATATCCAGAATCACTTCTCTCAGCGCTTCGTCACTGTTGCCGCTGTCCATTTGATAGCTGTGTTTACCGGCTGATTTTAGGGTGGTGTCCGAGCCGACGGCCTCCCGGAACGGTCCGTAAAAGCCGGAGGCATATTTGGCGGCATAGGCCATGATCTGGCTGTTGGGAAAGTTATTTTTTTCCAGAGCCTGCCGGATTGCGCCAACGCGTCCGTCCATCATATCCGACGGTGCCAGAATGTCACAGCCCGCTTCCGTCTGGATCAGGGCCTGCTTTACCAGAATATCGATGGTCTGATCATTGACCACATAATCCTCGACCACAATGCCGTCCTGACCATGATCGGTATAGGGGTCGAGCGCGACATCGCAGATTACCCCGATTTCGGGGACCGCCCGCTTTATCGCCCGGGTCGCCCGGCAGACAAGGTTATCCGGATTATAGGCTTCGCGGCCATCGGGAGTTTTCAGGTTATGGGGGGTTTGCGGAAACAGGGCCACGGCAGGAACGCCAAATTTTGCCACTTTTTCAATTTCCGGGATGAGCCGGTCAATCGACCAGCGTGACACCCCGGGCATGGAGGCAATTTGAGAGGCCTTGTTGTGGCCCTCCTGAACAAAAACCGGCCAGATCAGATCATTGACAGACAAGGTATTTTCGCGAACCAGCCGTCGTGACCAGTCATTTTTCCGATTTCTTCTGGGGCGATAATGCGGATAGACACCTGATGTTATCTTGTTGTTCATTTTCCTGCGATCTGTTCGAAATATGGAGAGATCATAACATATTGTCCGGGCCAGCCGGTTTTTACGATCCGGTTAAGACCTTGTTAGGAGTTATCATACTATAATTGTGATGGTTTAGTATAGATAATTACCCTATTACAAGGATAAAAATATGTCATCGGCAGGTTATAGCAGCAGTCTGATAGGCGGACATGAAACTCCTGAAGCCAGATCAAAGTTAAATTTCCTGGAATGCCTGCGGCTGATCGAACGGCTTCACCGGCGGATGCTGGATATTGTCAAGAACCGGCTTGACAGTACGGGCATGAGCGATGTTAACAGCGTTCAGGCCTTGTTGCTCTATAATATCGGCGATCATGAGATGACCGCAGGCGACCTGCGCAACCGGGGGTATTATCTTGGCTCCAATGTATCCTATAACCTCAAGAAGCTGGTGGCGGCGGGCTATATTCGTCAGGAGCGGGCCGAACATGACAAGCGTGCCTTACGCATCTGGCTGAGTGACAAGGGCAAGGCGGTTTGTGATCTGGTCGGTGAGCTGTTCGACAAAAATCTACAGATTGTCAAGGAAAAAAATGTTTTCGAAGACGGCGATGTCT
>JAADGA010000211.1 GCA_013152615.1 Alphaproteobacteria bacterium | reverse complement strand
GTGGAATGCCGCCGGGACAGCCTGATTGACGATTTGGTGAAATATGCCGCGACCGACCTGTTATGTTACCGGGCGGCTGTGCCCGAGGCCCTCGCCCGCAAGCAGGAACAAGTCTGGCAGCCGCTGCTCGACTGGCTTCACCACCACCACGGGGTGACGCTGAAAGTTACCACGGGAATTATTCATATTGAGCAGGATCAGGTCGCACTGGCACAGACCGGGAAACTTCTGCACGGGCTTGACAGTTTTCGCCTCATGGCGTTTTACACCATTGCCACCCTGTGCGGGTCGGTGGCGGTGGCGCTTAATGTTATCGGCGGCAATATCACTGCGGAACAGGCATGGGCGGCGGCCCAGCTGGATGAAAATTATCAGACTGACCAATGGGGCCGTGACGATGAGGCCCGGACACGTCAGGATAATATCAGGACCGAACTTGACGCCGCGATCCGGTTTCTCAGCCTGTTATAGCTTGCGGTCATGCTCGGGACGGCCTGAGCGCCGCCACGGGCTGAGGAAGGGGTCGCCATCTTTGCGGTTGGCGGTGATATGATAGGCGTGAGTTATATTCTTGTCGCTCAGGACCTGATTGACATTGCCCTGCGCCAGTATCTGCCCCCGGTGAATCAGGGTAAGTTCGTCGCAGTAGCGCCCGGCAAGCGCAAGATCATGGAGCAGGATCAGCACCCCGCGCCCTTCGCGGGCAAGATTTTGCAGGATATCCATGACCTGTAGCTGGTGGTAGGGGTCGAGGGAGGCTGTCGGCTCGTCAAGGCACAGATAGTCGGTTTTAGAGACAATGGCCCGCGCCAGCATGACACAGGCGCGTTCGCCGCCGGACAGGCTGGTTACCAGTCGCCCGGACAGATGGGCGACATCGGTTTTAATCATCGCCTGATCAATAATTTCCCGGTCGCGGGCGCTGATCTGTTGCCATGGGTCGAGATAGGGGATGCGGCCAAGGGCAATGATATGACCAACCTCAAGCGGCCAGTGGACCGGCGCTCCCTGGGCACCGTAGGAAATCTTTTTTGCCCGCTCTTTCAGGCTCCAGCCGGATAATTCCCTGCCGTCGAGCAGTATTTTGCCCTGCCTGCTCTCAACCAGCCCGGTGATGGCGCGGAGCAGGGTGCTTTTGCCGGCACCGTTGGGACCGATCAGGCCGACCAGTTTGCCCGGTTTGATTGACAGCGAAACCCCTTTGAGGATTTTAGTATCCCGAAGGGTTACATGAATATCGCGGGCTTCAAGGGTCATCTCATCGCCTCGCGGGTTTTATAGATGATATAGAGAAACAGCGGTGAACCGATAAGCGCGGTCACAACGCCGAGCCGCAGTTGGCCGTGGCCGAACGGAATGCGGGTGATCAGGTCGGCAATGGTCAGCAAAATAGCCCCGAGCAGGGCGCTCGGTACCAGCAGACGGCCGGGGGCATAGCCGATAATATTGCGTACCATATGCGGCACCACCAGCCCGACAAAGCCGATCGCCCCGCACACCGATACCGTCGCTCCGACACTGATGGCACTGCCGACGATAACTTTCATCCGCAGTTTTTTCAGATTGATGCCGAGGGTCTGGGCGGTATCTTCGCCAAGGCTGCAGGCATTCAGTCCCTGACCAACCCCGCGCATGATCAGCCAGCCACCAATGATGAACGGCCCGGCAAAGATAATATCGCTCACTGTCCGGTTCTCGAGCGAGCCCATCAGCCACATGATCATATCCTGTAATGACATCGGGCTCGGGGCAAAATTCATCGTGAGCGCAATCGCCGCTGTCGCCAGTGAACTGATGCCAATACCGGCCAGAATCAGGGTAAGGATACTGCTGTCATGGCTGGAAATAAACGATAGAATCATGGTCGCGATCAAGGCACCGCCCATCGCCATGATCTGAATGGACAGGGGGAAATATGCCGACAGGCCAAAATAGATCGCAATCACCGCGCCGAGACCGGCACTGGCAGAAACGCCAATTATTCCGGGGTCGGCCAGCGGATTGCGGAGCAGACCCTGTAGTGCCGCCCCGGACAGTCCAAGCGTTGCCCCGGCCAGAATGCCGATAACCATTCGCGGCAGCCGCAGGTCGATAACGATGATTTCGGTACTATGGGTGGCACTGCCACTCAGCGCGGCGAGAATATCTCCGGCCCCGAGGTCAGCCGAACCGATAAACAGCGACAGGAAAGCAATGACCGCCAGAATTATGGCGAGCAGCAGGGTCAGCAGCGGTGGTTTTATCCTCATTTGAATATTTTTTCCACTCTGGTTTGAATATATTCTGCGGCCTCCAGGGTAAAAATACCGTCACATGACAGATAACGCCCCGGCACCATGATAGTCGGAATGGTTGTAAACATTTTCCGGACCAGCGGATGACGGCTGAGGCTCCAGTTGGAGACATGAATGTTATCCTGATTAAAAAAGCTCGCAATAATCAGATCCGGTGGATTCTGGATCAGGGCTTCGAGCGGCAGCGGCTGCCAGCCCCTGAGGTTGAGCTGCCCGGCGGCGGAGGTCAGCCCGGCAAGCTTTATAATGTTATTGACGAAGGTGCCTCGCCCGGCGGTAACCCCGCCGGGGGTGATATAGATCGCCCGTAATTTACGCTGAAGGACCGGGGAGCGGGCGGTGCGCATCTTCACCGCGCGCAAACGGCGCTGGTCGTTACGGATTATCTCCCGCGCCCGTGCCTGCTGTCCCAGTGCCGCCCCGACCAGACGGATATTGTGGTATAATGTTTTCAGACCGGCCCCATAACGGGTCGAGACCACCGCAATCCCAGCCTGTTTCAGGAATGGCAGTTGGCGATAGCCGCCCCAGTTGCGGATAACAATATCCGGGGCCATATGAAGCACTTGTTCGGTGGTGGCGTCGAACAGTGGCAGCCCGCGCGCGCGGTTGCGGTAAAAAGAATCCTCTCCCGTGGCCCCGCGGGTGAGCGCCATGATCTGCCCCCGGTCGGCGAGGGCAAGCACGAACTGGTCTGCGCAATAGTCCAGCGATACCACTTCTGGCTTGCCCGGGTTTGATTTCTCCTGGGCGTAAGCAACGCCCGGCACAGAGACTAATACGGGGATTAATACGGGGATTAATACAGAGGCTAATACAGAGATTAATAATGCCGCAACCGATAGCAGGCTGGTCTTTATTCCTATCGCCACGGCATTATTCATGGATTAGAATTTTCCTCTTATACCCGCGTGGTAGGAGCGGTCCGGGGTGCCATAACCGAATACCTGTTCATATTCCTTGTTGAGCAGGTTATCAACTCTGCCGTAAAGTTCAACCCCGTTGTCGAAGTCATAGGACGCCTTCAGGTCAACCCGGGTCCAGCTCTTGGTGCCGGGGGAATAGCTGTCGCTTTCCCGGCCGTTATAGGTCATGGCCAGTGCCAGATTTAACGGCGGCAATGCCTGCCACCGGATTTCACCAAAGGCGGCATTTCTCGGCACCCGGATCAGGGCCTTGCCGGTTTTGTTGTCGGTGGCGTTGGTAAAGGTGTAATTGCCATTTATCGACAGGCTGTCGGTC
>JAADGA010000210.1 GCA_013152615.1 Alphaproteobacteria bacterium | reverse complement strand
TGTCGGGCGGCAAATCATGGTCGGTGAATATTTTGGCAAAGGCCGCCGCAGTGGCCTTTTTATCCTCATCCTGCCAGATACGCCGGGCCACCGATACTGAAAATCCCATATCATACAGCATTTTCAGGCCCCGGAGTGCGCTGATAAAATTACCGGCACCCCGGCCCCGGTCATGAATATCTGCGTCATAATGATCCAGACTGACCCGGAAAGAAACCGGATGCGAATTTGACAGTAACGGCCAGAGTTCGGCCTTGCGCCGCTGCACGGCCAGGGTGCCATTGGTCAGCAGCAGACAGGGACGGTGCGAACAGGCCAGCATTAATATCCGGACAATGTCGCGGGCGACAAATGGCTCACCGCCGGTGAAGGAAAATTGCTCCACCCCGAGCTTCAGCGCCGCCAGAATAGCGGGTTTGGCATCGGCAAACCGGATCAGCTGCAACCGGCGGTCACCCGGCTTTGAGCCTTCCAGACAAAAATCACACGCCAGATTGCATGCGGTGCCGGTGTGGAACCATAATTCGCGCAAATCCCCGCTGTCGATATAGCCACGCGCCTCACCCTGTGGCGTCAGAAACCAATCCTCACTTTTTTGCCGAGGGCAATATTTTTCTGCAACTTCAGCCATATCTGAGCTCATTCTGGTTAAAAAATGCCTTGAGTTCGCGGTAAAGTGCGCGGCGGGCGGGACGCGGGTCAGCGGCCATATCCCGTGATAACCGCACCAGATCGGCCGCAACATCAATATCATAACCCGGGGCGATATGACTGAGCCGCAGTCCGTGATGATGACAGCATTGTGCGAGCGCGGTGCCGAGGCGGTCCGTGCTCCACGGCAGCCGGGTCAGGTCGGGCCACGGCACTGCGGCCCCCATCAGCGTCACCCCGCCGTCCGCCGCCGGGCCAAGGACGATATCACTGGTGGCAAGGGCCAGCCGGGCCTGATCAAAATGGCTTGAGCGCAGGGCCGGGGCATCACTGCCGATAAAAATAATCCGGGTGTGGCCGTGGCCGCGCAGCTGACCATCTATGGCCTCAATCCTGTGACCAAGACCGCCGTCGGGCTGGGCCACAATCTGGCACTCCCGCGCAAGCAACCCTTTGGCCCAGTCCCTATCCCGCGCCGATGCCGGGGACAGCACCAGCGGACCGGGCCAGTCCGCCGCGTCTTCGAGCGCACAGTCAAGCAAAGCCCGGGCAAAGATCAGTGCCTGCGCCGCACCAATGGTTTTGGCCAACCGCTGCTTGCCGTGAAACAGCCGGGGCCGTTTGCAGAAAATCACCAGACACGGGGTATTTGCGGGCTTAACCATCCGGTTTGTCAATCTCCCTGATCACGAAATTCATTACCTGATCGAAATCCGGCGGCAGGTCATCCGGGGTAACTTTACCGGCCAGCTCTTTGATCCGTTTGAATTGGGCGAGATAACGGCGGCAGTTACGGCACATCATGACATGACCGTAAAAGCGCATCCGGGTCAGACGACCGGCCTCCCCGTCAAGGATGTCCGAAACTTTTGCCACCACGTCCGTGCATTTGATATAGACCATGGCTCACTCCCTCACGACCGCGGCGCGCAGGGCGGCCCGGGCGCGGTGCAGTCGCAGGCGGAAATTGCCCGGTGTTATCTCAAGCGCGGCACAAATATCCGCGGGATCAAGCCCGTCAACCTCCTTCATCAGCAGAATTTCCCGGTGGCTATGGGGCAGCCGGTCCAGCTGATCACGCACCTGTATCAGCAACCGCTTGTCATCAAGCCGTTTCGCCGCCATGCCGTCCCAGCCCGGGCATTCATGCTGCCAGTGACCGGCAGCATTAAAATAATCCCGTTCCGGATCATCACCGACATCAACATAGCGTTTGCGCCGACGGAGTTCATCAATCGCCCGGTTATGCACCGCCCGGTACAGCCAGCTTTTGAGACTGCAGCGACCGTCAAAACGCGCTATGGTGCGGTAAACCGTCACCAGACTGTCCTGAAGGATTTCTTCGGCTGTCGCCCGCGCGCCAACCATGCGCGTGGCATACCGCAGCAGCCGTGGCCCATAACAGGCGAGCAGCTCGCGCCACGCGACGGCAGAGCCGGACTTAAGCGCCCCAAGCCGGGCTTTCTCTGTCTCCTGCTGACCAACCCGCTCAACCGGCATATTATGGCTCTCCATTTATCGTAGGGATTTCTCTGAACCATAGCGGTACAAGCGGTCCCTGTCCGATAACTTTTTTGTGATAAAGCGTGATTCATCCGTCTGTTCCTCTGCTATTTTCGCGCAAAAAGCCGCAGGAAAATCCTGAAAATTTTCGCAATGCGCGGGGTAAAACCCGTGCGCCGGTAATCATTGGCCAACATCTTCCAGATTTCCGCCTGGGTCGGATAGGGGTGAATGGTCGCGCCGATAGCGGCCATCTTCAGCCCCGACGTGATCGCCAGCCCCATTTCGGCAATTGATTCACCGGCATGGGGCGATACCATGGTTGCCCCGACAATCCGGCCGCTGTTGCGCGCAATATGAACCCGGGCGAAGCCATCGGTTGCCTCATCAAGCACCGCCCGGTCGATCTGTGACATCCGGGCGCTCAGGGTGATAATATTATCGCCCTGTCCGGCGGCTTCTTTTGCCGTCATGCCGACATGGGCGACTTCGGGCGCGGTATAGACGGACCACGGCATCACCAGATCACTGACCTTTTTACGGCCAAAAAACAGCGCATTCTGCAGCACAATTTTCGCCATCGCATCGGCACTATGGGTGAACTGATACGCTGAACAGATATCCCCCGCCGCATAAATCCGCGGATTAGTGGTTTGCAACCGGTCATTAACCGTTACCCCCCGGCGATGATACCCGACAGTGGCGGCGTCAAGATTCAGGCCGTCAATATTGGGGACACGGCCGGCGGCAACCAGAATTTCATCAGCCTCAAGGGTCCGCTCCTGCCCGTGATCGCGGACCATGATTATTTTATCCCCGTCCCGGCCCTGTGCCTGTATAATTTCCGCCTTCAGGATCAGGTCAATTCCCTCTTTCCCGAATTGTGACTGCACAACCGCACTGGCGTCCGGATCCTCCATCGGCAGCAGCCGGTCGGCCATTTCAATCAGCGTCACCTTTGCGCCAAACCGGCGGAAGGCCTGTGCCATTTCACAGCCAATCGGCCCGGCCCCGATTATGATCAGCCGCTTTGGCAATGTCTCAAGTGAAAATAACGTCTCGTTGGTCAGCGGGGCGAGGTCGCTTAGTCCGGGGACCGGCGGCAGCGCTGCCCGGGCGCCGGTGGCAATGACCGCCCGGTGAAAATTTAAAATTTTACCGGCAACCTCAATCGAAGTCGGCGTCGAAAACCGCCCCTCACCCAGAAAAACATCAACCCCGAGGTCGCGGAAGCGCCGGGCACTGTCATGGCTGGCAAGCGCGGCACGCTTTTGGCGCATGTCCTTCATAATCCGGGCAAAATCAGGCAGCGCACCGCTATCATGGGCCTTATGGGCCGCCTTCAACAATGCCTTTGACGGCACACAGCCAAAATTCAGGCAGTCGCCACCCATCAGGTGGC
>JAADGA010000209.1 GCA_013152615.1 Alphaproteobacteria bacterium | reverse complement strand
CCATTCTTGGCCGGTTTGAGGCGGCGGTGCTGGCGGTGCTGGTCGCCGGGGTGCTGGACGGGCTGGATGGCCGGATGGCGCGGCTGCTGAAGGGCGCTTCCCGCTTTGGGGCCGAGCTCGATTCGTTATCGGATATTGTCAGTTTCGGGGTTGCCCCGGCGGTGATCATGTATACGTGGGCGCTCCGGGATGTCAAAGGCATCGGCTGGCTGATTGCGCTGATCTTTACCACGGCGATGGCGCTACGCCTTGCACGGTTCAATACCATGAGCCAGGATGAGAATACCAATGCGGGGAAAAGCGGGATTATTTTTCCGGCATTCCGGCCCCGGCCTCGGCGGCGCTGGCGCTGTGGCCGATGATTCTTTATTTCCTGACCGGGATCGAATTTTTCAGAAATCCGGTGTTGGCGATCATTTATCTTGGCATTGTCGCGGCCCTGACGGTCAGTAATGTGCCGACTTTTTCTTTTAAAAAACTGAGCATAAAGCGGGAATATGTTTTGTTTTACCTGCTCGGCATTGCCATATTTGCCACTCTGCTGGTGACCCAGATCTGGGTGACAATGTCGGTGGTCGGCCTGATTTATATTATTACCATTCCGGTGGCGGTGATCAGTCACCGGCGAAGATTTGGCCGGAAAAATACGCCGCCCGAAACCACATCCGATCCGGATTCAGACACGTTTGACTAAATAAATCTTGCATGGGCATCATTCTAAACGTATGTTTTAAACAGTTTGTGGGATGAGACCAGATTATGCCAAAAAAATTAATAAAACAAAATGCCCGGGAGCGGATTCTCGACGTTTCCGAGAAATTATTTGCCAATGGCAGCTTTGCCAGTGTTTCCGTTCGCTCGGTCACCGCAACCGCCGGGGTTAACCTGTCGGCGGTGAATTACTATTTCGGTTCCAAACAGGGCCTGTTTCAGGCGGTATATATCCGCCGGGCGACCCAGATGAATCATGAGCGGCTGCATATGCTGCATGAGACCGAGCAGAAGGCCCGGGACGAGGGCCGGGAGGTCACGCTCAGGGAATTGATCAGCGCGTTGTTGACCCCGCCGATCTTCTGGTTATGTGATGTCAGGCCGGGCTTTTCGGTATATATCCGTTTTCTGGCCCGGGCCTATCTTGAAGAAGCCAGTGATATGGACCATGTCCTGCGTCAGGAGGTTGATGTTTTCGATAGATTTGTGCCGTTTTTCCAGCAGGTAAAACCCGACCTGGGTGTCGAGGATATTTACTGGCGCATCCATTTCACCATGGGAGTCATGCATCACACCATCAGCCATCTGCACCGGATCAGCCTGCTGTCCCACAAGGCCTGCAAGATCGATACGGCGGCACAAACCCGTGACCGGCTGGTTGAATTTTGTTGTGATGGGTTTTAACCGGCCTAAGTATTTAATTAGCCGGAATGTTTAACTGGCCTGAATATTTAACTGACCTGAATATTTAGCTGACCTGAATATTTGGAATATCGGCTCTCAATCAGAATATAATTTCGTCAAGCGGTAAATATTGCCGTCGGCATTATTTTTTTGTCTAAAAGGCTTTATTTTATTATGGTCACAGGGCTACTATCCTGCTTGTCTCAATTTATCTGAAATTATAACCGGAATCAGGGAGGATTCAATGATCGGAAAAATAGGGTTACTGGTGCTGGCGCTTACACTTGCCGGCTGTAATGCCCGGCAGGAAACGGCCAAAAGTAAGGTGCCAACAGCGGCGGAGGCCGGGGCCTTTGTGGCGACAGTGGAAAAAACCCTTGCGAAGAAAAGCGTTTTTGCCGCCCGGACCGAATGGGTCAATGCCAATTTTATTACCTATGATACCGATGCCATTGTCGCCCGGGTCAGTGCCGATATGACCGCATTACAGGTAAAATATGCCAAGCAGGCCAGAAAATATGATGGCTTGAAGCTCGATCCGGTGCTGCGGCGTAAACTGGACATGATCAAGCTGCAAATCAATCTGCCAGCCCCGAGCAATGCCAAGGATAACGAGGAGCTGGCACAAATCAATGCCAGCCTCGCCAGCCTCTATTCGACCGGCCGCGACCCCGAGGGCCGTACCCTTGGCCAGTTGACAAAGATCATGGCGACCTCGCGCGATCCGAAACAGCTGCTTAAGGCCTGGACCGGATGGCGTACTATTTCACCGGTGATGAAGGCCAAATATGCCCGCATGGTGGCGATTTCCAACAAGGGCGCGCGCGAGCTGGGCTATCCTGATGTCGGTTATATGTGGCGCTCCAATTATGATATGCCCGCCAATGATTTCCGCAAAGAAACCGACCGGCTGTGGCTACAGGTGAAACCGCTTTATGACTCACTGCAATTTTATGTCAAAACCCGGCTTAACGCCAAATACGGCGATAAGGTGGTGCCGATGGATCAGCCAATCCCGGCTGACCTGCTCGGCAATATGTGGGCGCAGTCATGGGAAAATATCTATGATCTGGTGGCGCCGAAAAACAGCAATATCGGCTATAACCTGACCGATCTGCTGGTCAAGGCCCATTATGATAACAAACGGATGGTCAAGGCCGGAGAAAATTTCTTTACCTCGCTCGGCTTTGATCCGCTGCCGGCGACATTCTGGCAGCGCTCTCTGTTTGCCAAGCCCCGTGACCGCGAGGTGGTGTGTCATGCCAGTGCCTGGGATATTAACAATAAAGATGATATCCGGATCAAGATGTGTATCAATATTACCGGCGAGGATTTCAGAACCATTCATCATGAACTCGGCCATAATTTTTATCAACGCGCCTATAAAAATCAGGATTTCCTGTTTGAGAACGGGGCCAATGGCGGCTTTCATGAGGCGATTGGTGATACTATTGCCCTCAGCATCACGCCAAAATACCTGCAGCAGATCGGCCTGCTGAAAAAACTGCCGGGGACCGAGGGTGACCTTGGCCTGCTGATGAAGCGGGCACTGGACAAGGTCGCCTTCCTGCCGTTCGGCCTGATGATGGATAAATGGCGCTGGCAGGTGTTTGACGGCGAACTGACGCCCAAAACCTATAATGAAGGCTGGTGGAAACTGCGGCGGAAATATCAGGGGGTGCGCGCACCGGTTGCCCGGCCTGCGGATGCCTTTGATCCCGGGGCCAAATATCATATCCCCAATAGTGTCTCCTATACCCGCTATTTTATCGCCGATATTCTGCAGTTCCAGTTTTATCGGGCGGCGTGTAAACAGGCCGGTTTCACCGGGCCGCTCTATCGCTGCAGCTTTTATAACAACAAGACAGTCGGCAAGAAATTCAAGGCAATGCTGGAGCTGGGGGCAAGTAAGCCGTGGCCTGATGCGCTCGAAGCCTTCACCGGGACCCGCAAAATGGACGCCAGTGCCATCCTGGAATATTTTGCTCCGCTGAAAAAATGGCTGGATGAGCAGAATAAAAGCTACCGACTGGCCCATGCAAAGAAATAAGCCGACAGGTTAACAGGTTAATAGTCAGAGGCCAAAAGGCAGACCCGTGCGGGCCTGCCTTTTTTATTGCGATTTTGTCGCGATTATTTCCTGAAATTGATGTCGGATTGGGCGGCAAAATAGCTGAAGATGGTAAACACGGCGGCATTCTGTTTCAGGGCGGCGGCGCTGACTTTATCAAGGGTATCATTTTCGGTATGATGATAATCAAAATAATTCAGGCCGTTCGCGCTGAAATTGATTGTCGGCATTCCGGCCTCGCCGAGCGCACTCAGATCCGACTGGCCTTTGGCATCATTCTTCGGGCTCAGGGAGACGCCGAGCGGCGCCAGCAATTTTGCCAGCGCGCGGATATTGTTGAGCGCTGACGGCCCGACTCCCGGAATCATCTGGTAAATCCGTCCGGTACC
>JAADGA010000208.1 GCA_013152615.1 Alphaproteobacteria bacterium | reverse complement strand
CATAACGCCGATGAAATCGCCCGCCTCGACCTTAAAATCGGCGATGACGTGATCATTCAGCGTGCTGGCGATGTCATTCCCAAGGTGGTTGAGGTCGCCGAAACTGCCGCCGATCATCAGCCGATCATTTTCCCGACCGTCTGCCCGTCCTGTCACAGCCGTCTGCAACGCGAGGACGGTGAGGTGGCGTGGCGCTGCTCTGGCGGTCTGATCTGTCCGGCGCAGCGGGTGGAGAGGTTGCGTCATTTTGTTTCGCGCAACGCTTTTGACATTGATGGCCTTGGCAAGAAACAGATCGCCTTTCTCTTCAATCAGGATATGATTGACAGCCCGGCAGATATTTTTACTCTGGAGCAAGCAGACCGAAAAAGGCAAAAACCGCTGAAGGATTATGACGGCTGGGGCGCCCTGTCGGTAAAAAATCTGTGGGCGGCGATTGACGCCAGACGCACCATTGCGATGGAGCGCTTTTTATATGCCCTCGGCATCCGCCATATCGGTCAGCAGAATGCCCGGCTTTTATGCCTGAATTACCTGAATATAGATGATCTTGTCACCGCGATAGCCGCAGCGCAGAACCCGGACAGCGAAGCCCGCCAGCACTTATTGGCCATTGACGGTATCGGCCCCAAGGTGGCGGATACGCTGGTTAATTTTTTTGCCGAAGATCATAACAGTAAGGTACTGGATCATTTGCTTGAACAGGTCACGGTTAAGGATTTTGAGGCTCCTGACACCGGCACCTCCCCGGTGGCGGGCAAGACCATCGTTTTTACCGGTAGTCTGGAGAAAATGACCCGGCAGGAAGCCAAGGCTCTGGCCGAAAAACTCGGGGCCAGGGTAGCGGCCTCCGTTTCGGCAAAAACCAATATTCTGGTGGCCGGACCCGGTGGCGGATCAAAGCACAAAAAAGCGCTGGCACTCGGCGTTGAAATCCTCGATGAACCGCAATGGTTCGCGCTGATTAACGGCTAATAACCATATTAATAGCCATGCGGACATATAATGTTCCTCTATTAAGCTATGCATATGTCGCATGACAGTAATGCAATAACACCCCCTACTCATGATCCGGATCATCCCCTAAATATAGGTCATCGCCAAACAGATGATGGCGCAGTTTAAGACGATAATATTCAACAGATTTTTTTTATAAAGGTTAAGATCAATGACAAATTTTGTATCAGCATACAATTTCATGGATCTGTTGAAGGACAAGGGTTTTGTTCCTCAGACAGACGTGAATTCATTCAGCTTCGGCGCTATTCTCAATAGACTGGCTGGTCGGCTGTCTTCAGGGATCGAGCTGTCCACCCGCCATTATGATTTTATGGACCTCTTGCATGACAAGGGCTTTATTCCCGAACCCAGCAATGACAATAGCCCGAATATCCGGGTGGCCTGAAATCGGTCAGGGACCAGTTCTGCGCAACATCAGGCTGGTCCACTCCCCACGTATATAGTGCCGGATGACACTCATGCCCTGTCGGGCATAGCTGCTGGCAATCATCTGTTCCTGCGTTGTCAGCAGGCCGGACAGGATCAGGCTGCCGCGCGCGGACAAATGGGCGACAATATCGGCGGCCATATCCCGTAGCGGCCCGGCCAGAATATTGGCAACAATAACATCATAGGGGCCGGCACGGCTGAGGTCTTTATCCTTAAAGCCGTCGCCGGTGACAATGGCAACGCCGCGACCGGCGGCTTTAATGTCGATAACCGTAACATGGTTGACCTCGGCATTGGCGCGGGTGGTTGCGGTCGCAATCCGGTCAATATCACTGGCGACAACGAAGGTCGGCCATACTTTGCTCATCGCGAGCGCCAGCACGCCCGAGCCACAGCCAAGGTCAAGCACCGATTGCGGCATTGCCCCGCAGCACTCCCGGTCCAGATCTTCTATGGCCTGAAGACAGCCATAGGTGGTTTCATGCTGACCGGTGCCAAAGGCCTCCCCGGCTTCGACCAGAAGACTGATCCGGCCCTCTGGAATCCGGTCACGATCGTGGGCACCATAGATGAAGAAGCGCCCGGTATCCACGGGATGTAATAATTTCTGCGATTCCAGAACCCAGTTTTTTTCCACGACAGCCGACAGACTAATGTCATTTGGCGACAGTCCGGCGGCGAACAGCAGCGGATCAAGCCGGTGGCGCAATCGCGCAAGATCGGGCTTCACGGTAAAAAAAGCCTCAAGCAGGCGTTTCTTACCAGCATTTTCAAAACCCTTCGGCGCAACCTCAAAGTCGGACAGGGTCGGGAAATCATCCGGATCAAGACCATATATAATTTCTGTCACCGGCGGGATCAGCCTTTGTGGCAATGTCAGCGTTATTTTCCAGCTTGTCATCGGCTGCGACTTAATCCTTTTGGTAAAATTTTCACTGTTTATCGCCGGGAATTCGGTAAAACGCGATCAATGATCGTGATTTTGCGACGAGTCGTCGCCCGGCCCACTTGTCGGGATGCGGGTTTCTTTTGTATAATGAGGCCGGGAACAAGGGAAGAGAATTATGCAAAAAACAATTTTAACCGGGATAATCGCCACCACTTTCAGCCTGATAATACCAATAACGGCACAGGCCGGGGACGTCACCAAAACCCGCGCTGTTACCCCATTTGATAATATTGTCATCAAGAATACCGGACTTGGCCTTGATATTACGGTTGGCAGGAAATTTTCTGTAACCGTGAAGGGCACGCAAAGATGGGTGGACGGGCTGATGACAACGATCAAGGGCAATGCCCTCATTATCAGTCAGAAAAACAAGGACAAGCAGCGGTTCAATAGTGACAGCGACAACCGGATCATCATCACCATGCCCAAATTCACCGGCCTGAAAGTGAACGGGGCGGTCGATGCCACCATATCCGGTATCAACAGCAACAAGGTGATATTCGAGGTTAGCGGTGCCGGAAATATCAAGGCCGATGGCCGCTGCGGCGACCTCAAGGTCGGTCTTAACGGTGCCGGTAATTTTGCCGGGCGGCTGCTGAAATGTCAGAATGTTAACATTACCATCAACGGGGCCGGCAATGTCGCAACCTTTGGCGCCAAGTCCGCCGATCTTGACATTAACGGCTTTGGCAATATTGATCTTTATGGCCAGCCGACAAAGATAAAACAGGATAAAAGCTGGTTCAGCAATATTACCATTCATAAAAAACAACCAATAACGGGAATAGAACAATGAAAATTTTATCTGCACTCATGATAGCGCTGGCCAGCCTGATCCCGGCCGCACAGGCCGCAACTACAACTGCGGATTTGAAGCAATTCTCGAAAATTGCGGTATCTGCACCGATAGACCTTGATGTTTCGGTCGGCGGCAAGGCAGCTTTCACCATGACGGGACGGGCGGATGATCTGGCAAAGATCATTGCCACGGTAAAAGATGATACCCTGATCCTCAAACAGCGGAAACATTCGGGCAGAATGGAAAAAGTCACCGTGACCATCGCCACCAAACAGTTGAAGCAATATACCGTTAACGGCTCGTCCGACGCCAAAATCCGCGGCATTAACGGCTTACGGCCCGTCATTTAAACTGACGATAAATGGCTCCGGCGATGTTACGGTCGCGGGGAAAGCTGATGACTTTGCCGTAGAAATCAATGGCTCCGGCGATGTCTCCAGCAAGGCTTTTGACGGCGGCAATATCTCTGTGGCAACCAGTGGCTCGGGGGATGTCGCACTTGCCGGCAGCTGTCAGAATCTGGAGGTGGCCATCAGTGGTTCCGGTGATTTTTCCGGTCGCACCCTGACCTGTGCCAAGGTCGGGCTGACGATTAGCGGTTCCGGCGATGCCGCAGTTTATGCCGGTAAATCAATCCAGATTCGCACCAGTGGCAGTTCAGATGTCGATGTATATGGCAACCCGGAATCCGTTAACAACCGCACCAGCGGCAGCTCCAGCCTGATCATCCACAAGGGTAAATGATCATGTCAGCCCTCAGAATGATAAAGTCAGACCTCAGGCAGCGGTGATAAAGCTATCCATAAGTTTGCGAATGGAGCCTGTTTCAAAATCGATTTCCAGCTTGTTGCCGTCGGATGACAGGACGATGCCATAGCCGAATTTATCGTGAAACACCCGGTCACCGGCGTGGTAATTGGTGGCGGCAGGCTTTTTTATTTCGGGACGCGAAACATAGCGCTTCGCCGGGTGCGGGTGCCGGTGCGGGTGATCTGGGTTATACTTTTCCGGTTGGGCCGTGTTATACGGTTGTGCTGTCTCCTGCCGGTCGGGGGACGATCGCGGAAATTTGCGACTCGCGGCGTGACCATACATGCCCCCGGACTGGTTGAATTCGACATGTTCAGCAGGCAGTTCACTGATAAAGCGTGATGGAATCGGACTGGTATAATTGCCATAAAGAAAGCGCGAGGCGACATGGAAGATATGGGCCTGTTTTTTAGCCCGGGTCAGGCCGACATAGGCCAGCCGCCGTTCTTCTTCCAGCCCTTTTTCGCCGTTCTGCTCGAGCGATTTCCGGCTCGGGAACAGCTCCTCTTCCCAACCGGGCAGAAACACCGTTTCAAATTCAAGCCCCTTGGCCCCGTGAAGGGTCATGATGCTGATTTTATCCTGATTGTCATTCTGTGAATTTTCCATTACCAGCGCAATATGTTCAAGAAATTCGGTCAGGCCTTCAAACACCTCCAGCGCCCGGAGCAATTCGGACAGATTGTCAAGCTTGCCTTCGGCCTCCACCGACTTGTCCAGACGCCACATTTCCAGATAACCACTCTCCTCCAGAATAATCTCGGTCAGGGCAACAAGATCATGATCCGCCACCAGCTGCCGCCAGCGGGTAAAATCTTCCAGCAGCCCGGCCAGAGTCTTGCCAGCCTTGCCGCGCAGGCCGTCAGTCTCAAGGATAATTCGGCCTGCCTGCGCCAGTGAACAGTCATGATCGCGGGAAAGCGCATGAAGTTTCCCTACCGTCGCCGCTCCGATGCCGCGTTTTGGAACATTGATAATCCGTTCAAAGGCCAGACTGTCGTCAGGGTTGGCGATATGGCGCAGATAGGCAATGACATCACGGATCTCCGCCCGTTCGTAAAAGCGGAAACCCCCGATAATCCGATAGGAAACCCCAAGGGTGAGGAAGCGCTCCTCAAATTCGCGGGTCTGAAACCCGGCCCGGACCAGGATCGCCATCTGGCTCAGTTTCTGGTGGCCACGCGCCCGGTCCTCAACCATGTCGCCGATGAGGCGGGCTTCTTCGCGGCCATCCCAGACCGCGTTTACGCTGACTTTATCGCCGCCCTCGATATCGGTCCATAATGTCTTGCCGAACCGGCCTTTGTTGGCTTTTATCAGACCGCCAGAGGCCCCGAGAATATGGCTGGTGGAGCGGTAATTCTGTTCCAGACGGATAATTTTCGCGCCGTCAAAATCTTTTTCAAACCGCAGGATATTACCGACTT
>JAADGA010000207.1 GCA_013152615.1 Alphaproteobacteria bacterium | reverse complement strand
CAAAGGAGCGGAACAGGGAAATGCCAATGCTCAATTCAATCTTGCTCTTATGTATTATAATGGTCGAGGGATTACCCAAGACTATAAAAAGGCAGTAGAATGGTTTCGTAAGGCGGCGGAGCAGGGATACACACAGGCTCAATTCCATCTTAGTGATATGTATGCTGATGGTCAAGGTGTTGCTCAGGATTATAAACAGGCGGAGCAATGGCGTCGCAAGGCAGCAAAACATGTGAGGCAGTGGACTCGCAAGTATGCGGAACAGGGCGATGCCGATGCTCAGTATAATCTCGGGCTTATGTATGATAACGGTCAGGGCGTGGCGCAGGATTATAAGGCGGCGGTGACATGGTACCGCAAGGCGGCAGAGCAGGGCAATGCCATGGCTCAGTTTAATCTTGGCGTTATGTATGATAACGGTCAGGGTGTCACGCAGGATTACCTGTCGGCTCATATGTGGTATAATATCGCCGGGGCCAACGGGTATAAACCGGCCCTTAAAAACCGGGACAGAGTTGCAGTGAAAATGACCGCCGCAGACATCGCCACAGCCCAGAAGATGGCCCGTGAATGGTTGCGGAAACATCAAAAACCCTGAAGCCGCAAGCCCCGTCTTCGTCATACCGGACTTGATCCGGTATCCATCTCGCAATGCACAACTTTCCGCTGACATGGATTCCGGCTCGGGGGCCGGAATGACGATTAAATAATGGCCGGGACATGGCTACAGAAACATCAAAAACCCTGAAATTCGATCTGGCCCTGATCATAACATGTCCCCTGATATGGTTACTTCCGGGTAAATTGGTCTTTCAGGCTGTAACGCGGCCCCGGATGATAAAGCTGAACATAGGTCGCCACCTTATCCTTGACCCATGTTCGCCGCTCCAGCAGCAGGCAGGCCTCGCCGTCTTTCAGTTCGAGCGCCGCACGCACCGAGGTTTTGGGGCTGATTGCCGAGACAACATGTTCCGCCCGTTGCAACGGCGCCACCCTCATAAGATATTCATAGGGCGTGGTTTTTGTTAAATCGACGCTGCCGAAACCCGGAAAAACCACCGGATTGACATATCTGTTTTCCAGCTGAATAGGGACATATTGCTCGAAATGAAGAATCAGGCAGTGAAAAACCGGGGTTGCCGCCGACACCGCCATCCGGGATAAAATATCTGTTTTGGCCACGATAAAATCATGTTCGATAACCCGCCGGGAATAGGCATGACCCCGCGCCGTTATTTCATCAGCAATATCATGAACCTCAAGCAGGTGGCTCTGTACCTTGATTTCGGCAACGAAAGTCCCGACCCCGGCGAGGCGCACCAGAAAACCCTCGTCAGTTAATTCCCGCACCGCCCGGTTTACGGTCATTCGGGAAATACCAAATATCCTGACCAGCTGATTTTCAGAGGGGATTTTCTGCTGCGGCTTCAATTCTCCGGAATCAATCTGATCGATGATATAATTTTTGACTTTCCGATAGAGCGGCAGCATGGCCGTAGTCTTCTGTTTCATATAAATCCTGTCGCATTACCCGACTTTTGAACCAGCCGCCGGACCGTTTTCTGATAATTTTCCCGGATATCATCCTCACGCGGGTGATGCCGGTCGGTGATAACCCAGGTACCGGCGACCATGACATGCCTGATGTCATGACGATTACCGGCGAAAATAAGCGCATCAAGAATATTATTCTCCGCCAGCGCGCACAGGCTATCGGCCCGGTCATCAACCACCATAATATCCGCCCGCTGCCCGACAGTGATCATGCCGGTTTTCTGCCCCAAAGCCTGCGCCCCGCCGCGCTGGATGGCGCTAAACAATGCCGTTCCGGTATGAGGCTCTTGGTCATGCGCGGCAATATTACGCCGCCGCCCATGCAGGCGGGCCCCATATTCAAGCCATCTGCTTTCCTCAATCGGATCAATCAGGCTGTTGCTGTCCGAGCCAATGGCCACCCTGCCGCCAGCATCGAGGAATGGTGCCAGCGGAAACAGGCCGTCACCAAGATTGGCCTCGGTTGACGGGCACAGGCTCACCACGGCACCGGCTGTCGCCACGGCGGTTATTTCCGCCGCCGTCATATGGGTGGCATGAACCAGACACCAGCGATGATTTACCTCTATATGGGACATCAGCCACTCTAGCGGCCGCTGACCGGTATGTTCCTGGCAATCCTCAACCTCTTTCAGCTGTTCGGCAATATGGATATGGCACGGCATTTCCGGATCAATCGCCGCCAATACCTGCTTTAATGCCGCCGCCGGCACCGCTCTCAAACTATGGAAAGCCACACCGAGCCGGTGACCGGACGGGTTATTTTTCACCTGATCGTAAAGATTATCCACCAGCCTGAGAAAAGCATCACTATCATGATAAAACCGGCGCTGGTTATTATTCAGGGGCCGGTTGTCAAAGCCGCCGCGCTGATACAAAACCGGCAGGTGGGTCAGGGTAATGCCGACTTTGTCAGCCGCCGCGATAATGGCCAGCGACAGCTCCGCCCTTGTGTCATAGGCCTGCCCCGATGGCTGATGGTGGAGATAATGGAACTCTGCCACCGCCCCGTATCCGGCTTTTAGCATTTCAAGATAAACAAAGGCGGCAATATTTTTCAGGTCTTCCGGTGTGAGCAGAGTGGCAAACCGATACATCAGCTCGCGCCATGACCAGAAATTATCTTCACCGGGATGGCGGCATTCGGTTCGCCCGGTAAGCAGCCGCTGAAAGGCATGGCTGTGGGAATTGGCAAATGCCGGCAGGGCAAAACCGGTTATTTTCTGCTGTTTCACTGTGGTTGCATCAGAGATTAGCGATGAAATAATCCCGTGGTCATCGACAGTAATCATAACGTCTTGCTGCCATTCCCCCCCGCGGTCCGCGGTTACCCAGGCCTTTTCAAAGAAATATTTCTTCATGGAGTTTCCTGTGAATTTTCCTGTGAATTTCCCTGTTGATCCATCCTGAGCCATCCGAAAACAGGGTTCCCTGTTGATAGCTGTATAGACCAATTCCACGGGGCTGGAAACCCGGTCATGTCAAAAGAATTATTGCGGTGGCTCTGTCCATCCTGAATTCGGGTAATATTTTACTTGCCGGAACCGGATTTGCCGCCTATTTATGATGCTCAAATGTGCCGCTGTAGCTCAGTTGGTAGAGCAACGCATTCGTAATGCGTAGGTCGTGTGTTCGAGTCACATCAGCGGCACCATTTGATTTTTTCATGGCAGTCAGCCTTTCACAAGAGCGGCCTTCAGTCTACCATAAAGCTGGTGCCATTTTGTATATCAACCTATATGAATGATCATGGTGACGAGGCCTTTCCATCAAGTGAGACCCTGATGATGGACAGTTCGCGCTACTTCGGGGCGGCGGTATGGAAACTTCATGCCCGTGCCAACCCCGATCAGGGCTACGGCGAGAGTGAGCATGCCCATTATCGCCCGCAAATTCCGCTGTAGCCGGCTAGATTGTTCTTCCGCCGCACACGGGGAGGATGTTTCCTGTGATAAAATCCGCCTCTTCGGATGCCAGAAATAGTGCGGCATCGGCGACGTCCTTCGGTTTGCAGAAGCGCCCCAACG
>JAADGA010000206.1 GCA_013152615.1 Alphaproteobacteria bacterium | reverse complement strand
AGACCTCAACGCGGGCGTTCAGGGCATCGGAGACGAAGACCTCGCTGTCAGAAACCGCGATGCCGATCGGATTATCAAACTCGCCGGGGCCACCACCCTTTTGCCCCTAGGCACCGATAAATTTATAGCCGGGTTGTTTGGCCGACGGCACAAAAGTCAGCCAGCCGCTCAGCGCGATCAGCACAATAGCCGCCGTCAGGCCAGTGATTATCCTGATCATAAATTTATATTTCATGGTAATAACCTGTCTTAGAAATTAAACCGGAGCCCGGCACGGGCGGTGTAATGATCCCTGAGGGCCATGCCGTTCAGATTTTGCATAACGGGGAGCTGGATCGCGGCTTCGGCAATCCAGCGTCTGGTGACATATTGCAGTCCCGGAACCAGAAACAGCCGGGTTCCGCCCGACCCCGCATCCTCAATGCCGTTGACATGATTATTCTGTTGGTGAACCAGATTAGCCTCCAGAACGCCATAGAGGAAACCGGGGGTGCCGCTGCCGAGTTTTCCGGGCCACAGGCGGTATTGGAACGACCCGTCCAGACGGCTGACGTCGCCAAATTTAAAGCCATTGGCTGTGCTGTTGGCCCCGGTATTTACGGTGTAACTGATTGCGGCATCAATCTGGAAATCGAGGGTCTGGTAGGTGATAACGACACCGCCGAACGGGTCCCATGAACCGGAACCGGGCTGGACGCTGATCGGCAGGCGGCCGAGCGCGTCACGGCGGTTGCTGTTACCGGTTGGAATTTTAAGGCCGGCAACAGGGGCAATGCGAAAACTTCCGCCGTTAAAATTATTCTTGAAGAGAGTGTAGCGGCCAAAAATTTTCATATCACCAAGGCCATCCGCGTGGCGGCCAATAGCGGAAGCGCCCGCTTTCAGGCTCTTGCTGACATAGGGGACGACGGCGAACACGGCAAGGTCGCTGTTTACCCCATAGGCCAGAACCGAAACGATTGTTCGGGCCGTGCGCTCGCGGGCTTTTGTCTTCGGGTCGCTGTCGCCATGATTAAATATTATTTGCTCCCGCACCATAAATTCACCCTCGGCCACCGGCAGGGCAGTGGTGACTGTAATCGGTGCGCCTGATGCCCCGGTGGTCCAGCCGATGATTACACCTATCATGGTTAACCGGCAAAGCCATGACCGTGACCGGGCAGATCTGGTGCGCCTCATAATGATGGCTTTTTGGCGACAGCTTTTGCCGGGGCCTGAGCCGGGGGCCGGATTTGTTCAAGAGCGCGAAGGCTGAACCCGGCCTGTTTAACCGCGCGTTTTGCCGTTGCCGGGTCGAGAACAGCCCCATCCTTCATGGTCAAAATGATCCTTCCGGCCTTAATATCAGTCCTGAGACGGCTAACCCCGGCTATTTTTCCCAGGCGCTTTTCGATGCCAAAGGCACAGAACGGACAGGCCAGCCCGTCAACTTTAAGCGCATATATCTTTGGTGCGGTCAAAGCAGCCATAGAGAGGGACAGCATCAATATGAAAGCCAGACCGGTTTTCTGTATTATTTTCATCATGTTGGTTATGCTCTCCGGTTATGCTCTCTGGTTATTCTTTCTGGTTATTGTCAGCGTCCTGGTGAAGAGTCATTTAGCCTATGGCGTTGGCTCCAGATCAAATCACGTTGTCGTGAGCGCCGCGCCGGATGAATTAAGTTTCATCCTGAACCGGGTCGTTAAGGGCAAAATGGAAATATATTGCCGTTATTCTAAGCCTTAAGTGGATTTATCGTTGACGCTGTCATTATTATATAATAATAATCATTATTATATATAGAATCGGATCAGGAATGGTTATTTTTTAATGAGTAGAGTTAGATTATTATGTCTGGCGGTGGGGCTTATATTACTGTCCTCTGGTATCAGTTACGCCAAACCCGTTGACCGGTTAATCCAGATTATCGATTATGTCGGGGTTGATTATCAAAAAGCGGTTGTGGATGGCAAGGTTGCCAGCGTCAGTGAATATGGCGAAATGGTCGAGTTCGCAACCACAATGGAACAGCTCGCCGGGAAATTAACCACCTCTGCGGCCACGGTGCCGTTACAGGCCAAGGTTGGCCAGCTCAAGGCTTTGATCGTCGCGAAGGCCCCTGCGGACCGGGTTACGGCGTTGGCCAATATCATCAGGTCGTCATTGATTAAATCCTATAATCTGGCGACGACCCCCGACCGGGCGCCTGATTTGGCGCGTGGCAAACAGCTTTACCAGCAGAATTGTGCGTCCTGTCACGGGATTGAGGGTTATGGTAATGGTCCGGAGGCCGGAAAGCTTGAGCCCAAACCGATAAATTTTCACGACCGGGCCAGATACCAACAACGGTCGCTTTATGGTCTGTTCAGTACCGTTACTTACGGGGTCAAGGGCACCGCCATGACCGGTTTTACCGCCATGACCGGCAGAGACCGGTGGGATATGACCGCTTATGTCGGCCAGCTCGGGGCCAATGAAAAGGCGGTCGACAGGGGGAAAAGTATCTGGCAGCAAATCAAGCATGATTCTGGCCGCAATTCCGGTAATGTTTCTGGCAATAATTCTGGCAATGTTTCTGGCGCGGTCAGCCTGCAGGCCTTTACCACCCTGTCGCCAAACGAGGCCGCACAGCAATGGACCGGCGGCAAAGATCTGATGGCGTATCTGCGCCGTTCCCCCGGGGTGCTATTTGCCGCCAGCGGATCGCCAATAGCCTATGCCGGGCAAAAGCTGCAGTCGAGTTATCAGAATTACCGTGACGGGCACAAACAACAGGCTTATGCCGATGCGGTCAGTGCCTATCTTGAAGGCTTTGAGCTTATTGAAGCCAATCTGGCGGCAGTTGATCCGGTACTGATGAAACAGATTGAGAAGGCGATGGCCCAATATCGCAACGACTTGCAGCAAAAGCTGGCGTTACCGGTTATCACCGACCATTATCAAAAGCTGCTGCCGTTGCTGCGACAGGCCAAAGACCAGCTATCCGAACAGGGCAGCCTGACACCGGTGGCCGCATTTATCGCCGGCTTTATCATATTGTTACGAGAAGGGCTGGAGGCTTTGCTGGTGATCATTGCCCTGTCGGCGTTCCTGATAAAAACCGATCGCCGGGATGCCATGCCTTATTTGCATTTTGGCTGGATTTCTGCATTGGTGCTGGGGGTGGCAACATGGATGGTATCAGAGCGCATATTGCAAATCAGCGGGGCCACCCGCGAGGTTACCGAGGGCGTTTCCGCCTTGACCGCCTCGGCGACGCTGCTGTTTGTCAGCTATTGGCTTCATAATAAAACCAGTGCCGCCGGTTGGCAGCGCTTCATTCAGGAAAGTGTAAAATCCGCGCTCAACGGGCAGACATTATGGGGGTTGGCCGGGCTGTCCTTCATTACTGTTTATCGGGAAATCTTCGAAACTATTCTGTTTTATCAGGCCCTGTGGACGCAGGCGGACAGCCACAGCGCCAATGCGGTGATCGCAGGTTTTGTTGCGGCGTCACTTACCCTGATGGCTATTGCGTGGCTGGCGATCAAATATAGTGTGCGGCTGCCACTGCGCCAATTTTTTGGCGGCACCGGGGTGTTCTGATATTATCGTTTGTCTTTGCCGGCAAGGGGATCGCCGCGCTACAGGAGGCCGGAAAAATTCCACAGACCCTGATCCATTTCCCAGCCGTCGATTGGCTGGGCATTTTCCCGAACCTCGAAGGGCTGGCGCTGCAGGCGCTGATCCTGATTATTGCTTTGCTGGTATATATCAAGGGCCGTAACAGCCAGATAACATCATAGGATAGCGGGATCCGGCCACCGGTGCGGTCTTTAGCTATTTGGACCCCGGAATATATTCCGCAAGGCTCATCCGTTTGCGGGGTTATCACCGATGGCGGTTATTAGCGCTGGACAATAGCGGATACTGTCGGGTAGCATCCGGCCATGATGCACAGGTTAACAGGGATGAATAAGAGCTGGCGAACAGGGTGCGTGCTGATGATATGGTCGGGGATATTGGCCAACTCCTCACCGCCCGGGACCCGGAAACATAATTCTGACCTCTGAAAATCAAGTAAAAAACGGATTATTTTTATGAGGCCACGTCCCGATACACTGATTATGGTTATCCTGTTAACCATGCTGACGGCGCTCGGGCCGATCACCACCGATTTATATTTGCCGGCCCTGCCCGCCATTCAAAGCTATTTTCATACGGATGTGACGACGGTGCAGCTGACGCTCAGTCTCTATCTGGTGGTTTTTTCCGTCTGTCAGCTGTTTTACGGGCCGCTGTCGGATCGTTTTGGCCGCAAACCGATCATTCTGATAGGTACGGTGATATATCTTGCCGGTTCGGTTGTGGCGCTGCTGGCCCCGACTATTGACATTCTGATTGGTGCGCGGATATTGCAGGCGGTGGGCGGCTGTGCCGGTGTCGTGCTGTCCCGGAGCATGGTGCGCGATATTTACGGCCCGACGCGTTCGGCCAAAATATTATCCTATATGGGGACGGCGATGGCACTGGCCCCGGCGCTCGGGCCGATTATCGGCGGCTACCTAACCATTATTTATGGCTGGCGGGCGAGCTTTGCGGTTCTGGTGCTGTTCGGCCTGATCTGTGTTTTTGGAATCCTGTTTATCTTACAGGAGACCAATCAGCATAAAGACCCCGGCGCCATTCACCCCGGACAGACCCTGCGCAATTATGCGTCCTTGTTAAAGGATCGTCCTTATCTGGGCTATCTGCTGATTTCGGCTTTCAGCTACAGCGGTCTGTTCGCTTTTATCTCCGGCTCGGCCTTTGTTTTTATCCAGGTTCTGGGGTTAACGGCGGATCAGTATGGCTATAGTTTTGCCACCGCCGTGGTTGGCTATATGATCGGCACCCAGGTGGGTGGGCGGCTGGTGACAGCGGTCGGTATTATCCGTATTGTCGGCATCGGGGTGGTGATTTCGGCCCTCGCCGGATTTATAATGCTCGGCCTCGCGCTGGTGCCGGTCAATCACGTGGCGGCGATACTGGCCCCGATGGTGCTTTATATGGTCGGTCTGGGCATGACATTACCGCCGTCACTGGCGGGGATGATCGGGCCCTTTCCGAAAATGGCGGGTGCGGCGTCGTCGCTGGCGGGGTTTGCCCAATACAGCTTTGCCGCCCTTGTCGGTCTTGCCGTTGCCTATAGTTTTAACATGACCCAGATGCCGATGGCGATCGGTATTTTCCTGATGGGCACTGCCGCCTGGATCAGCTATCGTCTGCTGATAAACCGGGCGTAATTATTTAAATATCTGCCCGGAATATTATACTAAAGTCTGAGGCCACGCCCCCGATCGGTCTTATAGTCACGGCGTCTGTGGCCGGGTATAATTGACCTTAACAGCGTTGAACCGGGCGGATATCAGGACAGCATAAAACAGGACAGCATAAAACAGGAGGAATAGATCATGACAATAGCGGGACTTATGCAGGAAAATGATCTGATGATCTCGGCGCTGATCCGCTATGCGGCGGCATATCATGGTGAGCAGGAGATCGTGACCCGCACCACGGAAGGCCCGGTGCATCGCTATAGCTATGCCGAAGCGGAAAAGCGTTCACAGCAGCTCGCCAATGTTCTGATTAACCGCTTTGGCATCAATCAGGGCGACCGGGTCGGCACCCTGGCCTGGACTACTTTTCGTCATTTTGAGCTGTTTTACGGCGTGTCGGGCATGGGGGCGGTGCTTCATACCACCAACCCGCGACTGTTTGATCAGCAGGTCAGCTATATCATCAATCATGCCGCAGACCGGCTGCTGTTCCTTGATGTGGATTTTGTGCCGCTGGTCGAGAAATTATTGCCGGAGCTGGGCCGGATAGAACAATTTATCATCCTGACCGACCGCGACCATATGCCGACGACCACGCTGCCGGATGTCCTGTGTTATGAAGAGCTGCTGGCAGCGGAACGCGCGGACTATCACTGGCCGACATTCGATGAACGGGCGGCGTCATCGCTGTGCTATACCAGTGGCACCACCGGCAATCCCAAAGGAGTTCTCTACAGTCACCGCTCCACCGTTATTCACGCGCTGGCCGCGGCCCAGAACAGCGCCTTTGGCCTGTCGGTTTATGACACCATCATGCCGATTGCGCCGATGTATCACGCCAATGCCTGGGGGCTGCCCTATATTGCGCCGATGCTCGGGGCCAAGCTGGTTTTGCCGGGGGCGAAAATGGACGGCGAGAATATTCAGGCGCTTATTGAGAGCGAAGGGGTGACATTTTCCTGCGCGGTGCCAACCGTCTTTTCGATGCTGTTCCAGTATCTTGAGGATAGCGGCAAACGGGTGGATTCGCTGGAAAAAACCATGATTGGCGGCTCGGCGGTGCCCAAGGCGATGACGCGGAAATTTCTCGACACTTACGGGGTCCGGGTATTGCAACTA
>JAADGA010000205.1 GCA_013152615.1 Alphaproteobacteria bacterium | reverse complement strand
GTAATATCTTACGGGAAATTTATAACAAACCGGCCATGGCTGGTATTAATAGCGGTAGTTTTTGCGATATTTGCCCTGACTTACGGCATTAAGAATATCTATTTTTCCAGCGATTACCGGGTTTTTTTCGGTCCCGATAATCCACAGCTCGCGGCTCAGGATGAACTGGAACGGACCTATACCAAGGTTGATACCGTCTCTATCATTCTGAAACCTGACCACGGGGATATCTATAACAAAAAATTTCTGACCCTGCTCTACGACCTTACCAAAGAATCATGGCAGGTTCCCTATGCCCTGCGGGTGGATTCAATTACCAATTTTCAATATACCAAATCCCGTGGAGACGATTTGATTGTCAAGGATCTGGTGGTAAACCCAAAAACCCTGAATAAAAAGCAGCTTGATCTTATTCGCACGGTATCGCTGTCGGAACCCACGCTGGTCAAGCGGCTGATTTCTGTTGATGGCAAGACGACCCAGATTGTTATTACCGTACAAACCCCTGATTCCGAAACCAGCACTCTGGCAAAAGTCGCGCAAAAAGTCCGGGCAATGGTACGAAAGGCCAAGGCGGATAATCCCGATGTTTATATCGGCCTGAGTGGCAATGTCATGATGTCGGTAACCTTTGCCGAAGCCGCCCAGCATGATATGAAGACCCTGTTTCCGTTGATGTATGGCCTGCTTGCCCTGACAATCTTCCTGTTTATCCGCTCATTTCTTGGCATGATCAGCGCGATGACGATCGTTTTTCTCTCTGTTGCCGCCGCCATCGGGGTTGACGGCTATATCGGCTGGGGCTTGAACGGGGTATCGGTTAATTCATTCGTGGTTATCCTGACGGTATCGGTCGCCGACGGTATTCATCTGCTGATTACCTATTTTGGCGAGATGCATAAGGGGATGAACCGCAAACAGGCGACCATAGAAAGTCTGCGCATCAATATGCAGCCGGTGTTCCTGACCTCATTGACCACGGTGATCGGTTTTCTCAGCCTGAATTTCAACGACAGTCCGCCGTTTCGGGAATTTGGCAATATTAACGCCTTTGGTGTGATTGCGGCCTGGGTGCTGTCGATAACCCTGCTGCCGGCGCTGATGGTGATCCTGCCGATGAAACCCCGGGGCCACCGGGAGTATAAGGGCAGCTTTCTGTCGCGTTATGTCGAATGGGTGATGGACAAGAAAAAATTTGTCCTGATCGGCTCACTGGTGGTGGTCGCCCTGTCGACTTTGTCAATGTTCCGGCTGACATATAACGATAAATTTGTTGATTTCTTCAGTACCAACCTCCAGTTTCGCCGCGATACTGATTTCCTGATGAAGAATTTAACCGGAACATATACCATGGAATTTTCGATTCCGTCGGGCGAAGAGGGCGGCATTGCCAATCCGGCCTATCTGAAAAAGCTTGATCAATTTGCCGACTGGCTCCGCCTTCAGCCGGAAGTCCGGCATGTTATGTCCTATACCGATATTATGAAACGGCTGAACAAGAATATGCACGGCGATAACCCGGCATATTACCGTCTGCCCAAAAGCCGTAAACTGGCGGCACAATATCTGCTGCTCTATGAAATGTCGCTGCCTTATGGTCTCGACCTCAATAACCAGATTGATGTCGGCAAATCCGCCACCCGTCTGACCGCCATTCTGGGTGATATCAATACCGGGGCGATGAAAGCGCTGAAATACCGTTCGGAGGCCTGGCTCAGGCATAATGCGCCGCCGAATATGCAGCCGCGCGGGGCCACCAGTGTAAATCTTATCTTTGCCTTCCTGACCAAACGGACTTTTGACAGTATGTTCTGGGGCACCGGATTTGCCTTTTTGCTGATTTCCGCCTGTCTGGTGGTGGCGTTGCGTAATCTGAAGCTTGGGATTATCAGCCTTATTCCCAATATAATACCGGTGGTGATCGCCTTTGGCATCTGGGCGTTGATTAATGGGCAACTGGGCATGTTTGCGGCGGGGGTGACGGCGACAGCGCTCGGCCTGATTGTCGACTGCACGGTTCATTTTATGAGTAAATATCTACGCGGCAAACGCGAGAAGAATCTTCAGGCGGAGGACGCGGTGCGTTATGCCTTTTCCATGGTCGGCACGGCGTTATGGGTATCCTCGCTGGTGCTGATTGTCGGTTTTTCCTCCCTGATGCTGTCGGATTTCACCATGAATTCAAAAATGGGCGCCCTGACCGCGTTGATTATCGCGGTGGCACTGGTGACTGATTTTCTACTTTTACCGGTTTTGTTGCTCTATGCTGACAAAGAAAAGGAACCAAAAAATGTTTAAGATGAAATTATCTTTTATCCTGTTGATCATCAGCTTGCTCATGCCAGAAATGGTTTATGCCCAAACACCGGAACACCTGACACCAGAGCAGAAGGGGCTGGCGATTGCGGTCGAGGCCCATAAAAGGGGTGAGGGTTTTCAGGACAGTGTCGCCACACTGGTAATGATCCTGAGCAACCGTCAGGGCCGGAAAAGTTATCGCAAACTCAAGATCAAGACCTTTGAAATGACCGATCCCAAAGTTGGCGACAAGTCGCTGGTGATTTTCGACAGTCCGCGCGATATCAAGGGCACAGCCTTTCTCACCCATTCCAAAATTCTTAAGCCGGATGATCAGTGGATATATCTGCCGGCGCTGGGCCGGATCAAGCGGATTTCCTCCAGCAACAAGTCCGGTTCTTTTATGGGCAGCGAGTTTGCCTATGAAGATATGTCGTCGCGCGAGGTCGGGAAATATAACTATAAATGGCTGCGGAACGACCCGTGTGGCCAGCTGACCTGCTTTGTGGTTGCCGCCTATCCCCGCTATAAAAATTCCGGATATACCAAATTGATTTCCTGGATTGATACTACGGATTACCGGACCTTTAAAACCAAATTTTATAACCGTCGCGGTGACTTGCTGAAAGTCCTTACCCTGTCGGATTATAAATTATATCTGAATAAATTCTGGCGGGCTAAAAACCTGTTTATGAAGAATGTTATCACCGGCAAGACCACCCGGCTGATCTGGAGTCGTTTTGATTTCAGGACCGGGCTCAGGGAGAACGACTTTTCCCGAAGCCGGTTAAAAACCGCGAGATAATGATCAATTTCACTGAATTTCTGTTATTTCCAGTGCTTGAAACCGGGTAAACCGAGTTTTCTCTTTCTTTTTTGCCGCCGGGAATTTATGGTTAACAAAGGGTGAGGATAGAGCGAACCTGCTGTTGTGGCTTGAAATATATCCGCGTGCTGCTTGAAATATATACTCGGAATTTTAGAAAAAAATGACTAAAAGAATCATTAATTTGTGATGATTTTTAGGCCCTTCTAGATGTTTATTTGCACATAATATCACACAAAACGCAAACGGCTGTTTGAAAGGGCAAAATTGCCAGAATATACACCAGAATATACACCAGAATATCCATTGGACCATGATGGAGGAAACCGGATCAGTTGCAGCAGGGTGTTGCAGCAGGGTAACACGTAACCTGCTGGCAGGGGCTGTTGTGGTTATGCTGGCGCTGGTGGCCGCCGCAATTCCGGCACGGGCCGCAGTCAATATCGTCGATGTACGGACCGGACTGCACCTGAACAAGACCCGGCTGGTGCTGGATATCGACAGGATCACCACCTACCGGATCCGCTATCTTGAGACAGCCCGGTCGGAAAAATCTCCGGCTTTGCGGGAAATTATCATTGATCTGCCAAAAAGCACGGCCCGTGGTCCGGTGATGGCTCTGGCCCGCAAGGCCGGTGCTGTTGGTCTGTTGCAGCGGATCACGGTCAGGAATATCGGCGATGCTGTCCGGTTCAGGCTTTTCCTGCGCCGGATGGCTGGCGTTGACAGCAGCTTTCCGCTGAAGCCCTATCATGGCCACGGCTATCGGCTGGTGTTTGATCTGGCGGCGGTTTCCGCTGCGCAATGGCGGCAATTGACACAACAGCAGCCGTTGACAAAGCACAGGACGAAAGCTTCGATAACGGCCCCGGCCAGCCCCGCCAACAAGGTCACCATACCCCCATCATCAGCCGCCAAGTTATCAGCACCAAAGTCATCAGCACCAGAATCATCCCCCACCATCTCTGCGGAA
>JAADGA010000204.1 GCA_013152615.1 Alphaproteobacteria bacterium | reverse complement strand
CGTCAAAATGGCGTTGACCAAGAGTTCTGTCCGCAGCTTCGCGGACAGCGGCAAAGGATTCTATCAGCAGGCTGTCCAATGTTGCGCCGTCTTTCAGCCGATTACGGAACTCGGTCGTTTTGGCTCGTAACGCGTCATCGGACAGTTTTTTGAAGTCATCTTCCAGCGCGTCGATGGCGGTAATCATTGAGGCCAGGCTTTTGATATAGCGACTATTGCTGCTTCCAAAAATCTTTTTGGCAAATTTGCCCATTCCCAACATTTTATTTCCTTAAACTTCGGTTGTGAGGCCAGCTTTTGAATATCCCCGGACCCTTAGAATTACCTAGAACAGATAAGAGTGTCCCATCACTCTGTCAATGCAGATCATCCTAAAAGCGGGATTAATTATCAGATAGCCTATTATTTTACTTGATTCTGTGGACAAAATTCTTCTCAGACGGCTATATATGAGGATAAATCGTAAAAATATAGATATTTAAATGGCAAAAACAGAAAAAATTTCACCATTGGCACCGGACAGCTTTCCGGATTTTCCGGAGATTCCCGGGGTGTGGCTGGCAACGGCCGCAACCGGGATGAAATATCATGGCCGCGATGACCTGCTGTGTGTTTCCTTCCCTGACGGTGCCACCGTTGCCGGGGTTCTGACCCGCTCACAGACCGCGTCCGCACCGGTTGACCTGTGCCGGAAAAATCTTGCTACCGGCCGCAGGGCGCGGGCGCTGCTGGTCAATGCCGGCAATGCCAATGCCTTTACCGGCAGGGCCGGGGAACAGGCCATGATGTCAACGGTAAAGGCGGTTTCCGGAAAAATAGGATGTGAGACGGATGAGGTTTATATTTCCTCAACCGGGGTGATTGGCGAGGTCATGGCGGCAGAAAAAATCACGGCTCAGATCGACAGGATAACCGAAAAATTGTCACCGCGTGGCTGGCAGACGGCAGCACAGGCGATTTTGACCACGGATACCTTCGCCAAGGGGGCGGTCAGACAGGCCAATATCAAGGATGTGCCGGTAAAGATCAATGGATTTGCCAAGGGCTCCGGCATGATTGCCCCTGATATGGCAACTATGCTGGCCTATGTTTTTACCGATGCGGCGTTACCGCAGAATATTTTACAATCATTGTTAAAGACGGCGGCCGATAAATCATTTAACGCCATTACTGTCGACAGTGATACCTCGACCTCGGATACCCTGCTCGCTTTTGCCACCGGCGCGGCGGGAAGTTGCGCGATAACGGACATAAATGATCCGGCGCTGACGGAATTTCGCGCGGGCTTTGATGACCTGCTGCTGGACCTTGCCCAGCAGGTGGTGCGGGACGGCGAAGGGGCGAGCAAATTTATCGAAATCACGGTTACCGGGGCCGAGGATGGCCGGGCCGCCAAAGCCATTGCCATGAGCATCGCCAATTCGCCGCTGGTCAAGACCGCCATTGCCGGTGGTGATGCCAACTGGGGCCGGATTGTCATGGCCGTGGGCAAGGCGGGCGAAGCCGCGGATCGCGACCGACTCGAAATCATCATTGGTGACCAGAAGGTAACCGAATATGGTATGGCCGTCCCCGGCTATGACGAAGCGGCCTGTAGCCGCCATCTCGCCGGGGAGAATATTATAATTTCTGTCGATGTCGGTATTGCCCGGGGGTCGTCAACGGTCTGGAGCTGTGACCTGACCCACGGCTATATCGACATCAATGCTGATTACCGGAGTTGACTGTGATGCTGCCCGAAACCATAATAACAGACCGGATGCTGCTGCGACCCTTTGGACCACAGGATATGACGGCGCATGTGGAAATTCTGAGTCGTTGGGAGGTGACCCGATGGTTATCAACCAATATTCCGTTTCCTTATACCCGGACAGACGGTAAAAAATTTATTGAACAGGCGATGAGCCAGTTTGCCGACGGCAGTTCAGTTCGTTATGCGCTGACAGACCGGGAATCGGGTCAGCATATGGGCGGCATCCGGGTATTTTCGCTGACCCGTGAAACAGAAGTTGGCTATTGGTTGCATCCGGATTTCTGGGGCCGGGGCTTTGGCACGGAACTGTTGACAGCGGTTATCGGTGCCGGATTTGCTACCGGGGTGATCCGGTGTTTTGTCGCCCAGACCGCTGCTGATAATATGGCCTCGCGCCGGATATTGGAGAAAGTTGGCTTTAACCATGAAGGGGCGGTGCCGGCGGATTATGCCCGCGACGGCCATTGTGACGGCTGTAGTGAGTTTTATCGCCTGAAGATTAAAGATTGAAGATTAAAGACTGGAAAAATAATGAGCCAACTTTGTCCTGAAGTAGCAAGTCGTCCCACCGGCCCGGTAACGCTGGTTCTGGTCGCGGCGGTGATTATGATTGATATTGATGGCCGGATTTTACTGGCTCAAAGACCGGACGGCAAAAGCATGGCGGGCTTGTGGGAATTCCCCGGTGGCAAGATCGAAGCAGGCGAGACCCCGGAACGGGCGCTGATCAGGGAATTGAATGAGGAACTGAATATTGATGTGACCGAGGCCTGTCTCGCGCCGTTCGTTTTTGCCTCTCACAGCTATGAAGATTTTCACCTGTTGATGCCGACTTTTCTGTGTCGGCGCTGGGACGGCATTCTGCTCGCCCGGGAAAACCAGCATCTCAAATGGGTTAAAATTCCCGATTTGGCCAAATACCCGATGCCGCCAGCGGATAAACCGCTGATCGCGATGATAAGAGATTTTGTCTGAGACAACTATGATCAGGGTCAGAGATTTTTATCAGGATGATTTTCCCCGGATTCAGCAGATTTTTCGTCAGGGAATAGCGACCGGCAACGCCACCTTTTCGACCGAAGTCAAAGACTGGGATCAATGGGACCGGGATTATTGCCGGGACTGCCGTCTGGTGCTGGAGGCTGCGGGCCGGGTGATGGGTTATGCCGTGATCAGCCCGCTCAGTACAATGCCGGCGTATGGCGGCATGGTGGAGGACAGCCTGTATATTGATCGGGCCTTATGGGGCAAGGGCGCGGGAAATTTGCTGCTGGCGGCACTGGTCGAGGCCACGGAAAAGGCCGGTTACTGGACTCTGCACGCCAGGATTTTTCCGGAAAATAACGCCAGTATCGCCCTCCATAAAAGCCACGGCTTCCGCCTTGTCGGCACTCTTGAGCGCCCGGGCCAGCTCAACGGCATCTGGCGCGACGTCGTGCTGATGGAACGCCGCAGCAAAGTCATATGACCGGGGGGAAAATTAATCTTTTGTTTCAAATATATCCATCACGCTATATTTTATACGATTCTTCCGCCGATAAACTATTAATTACAATGATTTATGAGAGGCTTGTTCGCTCTTATGTTTCTGATTATTTTGTGAGTTTGATGAAGTAGTTACATCTGGATGATATGTTCTTTCTACCTCTCTTTGCATGGATTCTTTTCTATATGAATCCCATGTATTAACTTCCTTTTGAGCATCATCAATAACCTTATCCAACCAGTTTTTAGCTGTCATAATGTTCTCCTTAAGTTTATTTTTTCTATTATAACTAAATTGAGGCTATTGGGAATCCCTTAAATTCGCGATATGAGCGATTTCAAAAATTATATATTCACGAGCAGG
>JAADGA010000203.1 GCA_013152615.1 Alphaproteobacteria bacterium | reverse complement strand
CCCTGAAGCCAGCTTCTCTTCAAGGTTATCTTGATAGCCGCCGTTATTGGCCTACCGCAATATTGCTATCGGCCTTACCACCACTCTTCACTATGATGGTGGTGACTGTCAACTTTTGGCAGTGACATGACGCCAAGGCCGAAACGGTAAACAACTTCGCCGCCTTTAAAGCCGGTGGTTCCAACCAGTCCGGTGCCAAACAGCATGGCAACGATGAACAGCAGGCCAACCTGCTTACCGGCACGATATTTAAATATTGACCAGAGTGCCACGATCCAGAAAAAACTTGCCGTGGCTAACGCCCAGTTTTTATGATTTGTCATGGCGAGATGGGACGGTTCATCATGAGCAACCGTATTATAGGCATAAAATCCGGCGGCAACGGTAAGCAGGGTAATTAATGCCCCCAGCCACAGATTAAGATAAGCGGCGTTGGTAAATTTTTGCGCCCATTCATCCTTGCCGGCAAGGTGCCCCAAAATAAAGAGCAATGTTGAAATAACATATAAAGCTACAGTAAAATGGACCAGTATTGGATGCCAGTTTGGTATTATTTTTGGTATTATTCCCATTAAGTTATTTCCATATATTAAAGAAGTTTATGACCTCTTATATGGTACGTTAAATACTCATGGTTCCCTTGAATAAATTTTATTAACCGCCGAATGAATTCTATCGGCGATGGCTTTAATGGGTCAATTTTGAAATGTCGCGTACGGCCCCCTTGTCGGCAGAGCTTGCCATCAGGCTGTACACTTCCAGAGCTTTGGAAATCTTGCGCGGGCGTGGTGTCGCCGGTTTCCAGCTGTCCGCGCCTTTTGCCGCCATGGTTGCTCGACGCGCCTCAAGAACATCTGCTGAGATATCAATATTAATGATCCGTTCGGGGATATTAATATCGATGATGTCGCCGTCTGCCACCAGTCCGATTGCGCCACCAGCGGCGGCTTCGGGGGAGACATGACCGATACTGAGGCCCGATGTGCCGCCGGAAAAACGGCCATCGGTGATCAGGGCGCATTTTTCGCCAAGCCCCATGGATTTCAGGTAGGACGTCGGATAAAGCATCTCCTGCATGCCGGGGCCGCCTCTGGGGCCTTCATAGCGGATAACAACCACATCCCCCGGCTGAATTTTGCCGGTGGTAATGGCGGTGACCGCATCATCCTGACTTTCATATATCCGGGCCGGGCCGCGAAAGGTTAAATTCTGCTGATCGACCCCCGCCGTCTTGACGATACAGCCGTCAACGGCAATGTTCCCACGCAATATCGCGAGGCCACCATCCTTGCTATAGGCATTGTCAACACTGTGGATACAGCCATCCTTCCGGTCGATGTCGGCGGTTGGGTAGCGCTTGCTTTGGCAGAAAGCCTCGGTTGTGCGCACGCCGCCCGGTGCCGCGCGGAAAAAATCCACAATATCCTCAGTCGGGGTGCGGTTGATATCATAACAGTCAATGACCTCCGCCAGCGTGCCGCCATGAACGGTGGTGCAGTCCCGGTTAATCAGGCCGGCTTTATCCAGTTCCCCGAGTATGGCGATAATGCCGCCTGCCCGGTGAACATCTTCCAAATGATAGCTTGGTGATGACGGGGCAACCTTGCAAATATTGGGCACCCGTCGGGACAGGCGGTCAATATCCGCCATGGTGAAATTGACTTCGGCTTCCTGTGCTGCTGCCAGCAGGGGAAGCACGGTATTGGTCGAGCCGCCCATGGCAATATCGACGGTCATTGCATTTTCAAACGCGGCAAAGCTCGCGATCGAGCGCGGCAGGACGGAACTGTCATTATCCTCATACCAGCTCCGGGTATTGCGGGTGATGGTGCGGGCAGCATTCAGGAATAATTCCCGCCGGTCGCTATGGGTGGCGAGCAGGGTGCCATTGCCGGGCAGGCTCAGGCCCAAGGCCTCGGTCAGGCAGTTCATGCTGTTGGCGGTGAACATGCCCGAGCATGAGCCGCAGGTCGGGCAGGCGGAGCGTTCCACCTGTTCAACGACGTCATCGCTGACCGCCGGGTCAACCCCCATAACAATGGCATCGACCAGATCAAGGCCATGATCAATGCTTGCCGTCTTGCCAGCCTCCATCGGCCCGCCCGAGATAAATATCGCCGGGATGTTCAGCCTGAGCGCCGCCATCATCATGCCGGGGGTGATCTTGTCACAGTTGGATATGCAGATCATGGCATCGGCACAATGGGCCTCGACCATATATTCGACACTGTCGGCAATAAGATCGCGGCTTGGCAGGGAATAAAGCATACCGTCATGACCCATGGCGATGCCGTCATCAATGGCAATGGTGTTGAATTCCTTGGCAATGGCACCGTGTTTCTCAATCTCGCGCGCGACCATCTGCCCGAGGTCTTTAAGGTGAACATGGCCCGGAACAAACTGGGTAAAGCTGTTGACAACGGCAATGATCGGTTTACCGAAATCCCCATCCTTGACCCCGGTTGCCCGCCACAAAGCGCGGGCTCCCGCCATATTACGACCATGAGTAGATGTTTTTGAACGATAAGTGGGCATGAGCTTGGACCTGTTGTGAATAAAAGCTTGGTAAATTTGACCAGAGCGATTTAAACTACCCCCGAATGCCATATGTGTAAATATTAAAGGGGAAATAACCATGATTAAAAGGGCAGTAATATTTTCTATCGGTTTTGGCTCTATCCTGTTTGTCACCAGTCCGGCACAGGCTGATCAGCTTCAGGCCTTTCTCAAATGCCGGACAATTGCCAAAGACGCAAGCCGGCTCGCCTGCTTTGATGCGGTGGCCCAAAAATCCGCGGTTGCCCACCATGTTCCCGTGGACCGGGCAGCGGTCAAAGCGGCAGAAGTCAATAATTTCGGTAAAGGGCAACTGCGCAACTCACCGGTAAAACAAATCCGGGAGGCCCGGAAAAAAGCCGTCCGCAAGACGCTGAATACCATCCGACCCAAGGTGGTAAAATATCTTTATACCAATAGCGGAAAATTTGTGCTTTTCATGAAAAATGGTCAGGTCTGGAAACAGCAGGACGATGGCTGGATTCATCTTCCCAAGGGGGAATTCAAGGTAAAAATAGAAAAGGGCGCATTCAGCAGCTATAACATGATCGTGCCGGGCAGAATATCGATTATCAAGGTAAAACGGCTGCGTTAGGGCAGCAAAGTCCTGAATCAGGGTCAGACCGATAAATTCCGACCTGATTTTAGCCTCTAGACCAATCTGATTTTCGCCTCTTGACCAATCTGGTTTTTGCGTCTTGAAATACCGGTCCGGCACCGCTATATCTAGCCGTAAATCCATAAATTATGATGCAATTCCGTATTACAAAGAGCGAACTGATGTCCTTCTCCCTTAAAACAACTGTGATGGCGGCGGTTTTATCTTGCTTGCTGGCAATAATATCCCCGGCTTATGCCAAAATTTCTCCGGACATTCGCGCCCTGTTGACAATGGCTGCCCAAAAGGATGGCGGGACCAACCTTGATATGGTGGCCGCTGTTGCCATTCCTGCCGACCCGGCCAACGACAAGGAGATTCAGCAATTTGTCACCGGCCTGAAACAGCAATTCGCTACCAGCCCGAAACAGCAGAAATCCAAACAGCAGAA
>JAADGA010000202.1 GCA_013152615.1 Alphaproteobacteria bacterium | reverse complement strand
CAAAAGAGACAACCCCGCCATCAGAACAGCTTTCCGCCCCCCGGCAACCAAAAAAGCCGGTAAAGAAAACAGTCCGGAAACCGCGGCGAAAGCCCACAGAAGAAGACCAGCCCGAGACCCTCTGACGGTCCCGCTCTGCTGTCGCTATGTCCCGGTTGGCAATCAGCTCAGTTAAATATCCCGGAAACCACCGGTCCCTCTTGTGTGATAATAATACCACATTATATATATGGATATATATGGCGTATTATTATTTTACCGGAGCTAGAGAGACATGGATTTTGAAAAATACACTGACCGTACCCGGGGCTTTATTCAGTCAGCCCAAGGCTATGCCATTCGCGAGGGCCATCAGCGTTTTACCCCCGAACATATCCTGAAAGTTATTCTTGAGGATGATGAGGGGCTGGCCGCCAATCTGATGACGGCGGCCGGGGCTGATGCCAAGGCCGCTCTGCGCGCGGTTGAGGCCGAGGTGCTGGCCTATCCGAAAATTGATGGCAATGGTGCCGGGCAGTTATATCTGGCACCGGAAACCGCCCGTCTGTTTGAAAATGTCGGGGAAATTGCCAAAAAGGCCGGAGATGACTATGTTACGGTCGAACGGATGCTGCTGGCGCTGGTGCTGGCCGAGGGCACGAAATCGGCGGAAATTCTGAAGACAGCGGGCCTGAGCGCGCAACAGTTGAACGCGGCGATCAATGACATTCGTAAAGGTCGGACGGCATCGAGTGCGTCCGCCGAAGACAGCTATGATGCGCTGAAAAAATACGCGCTTGACCTGACCGAGGCGGCGCGTGAGGGTAAGCTTGACCCGGTAATTGGCCGCGATGAGGAAATTCGCCGGACGATTCAGGTGCTGTCACGCCGCCGTAAAAACAATCCGGTTTTAATTGGCGAACCGGGGGTTGGCAAGACCGCAATTGTCGAAGGATTGGCTCTGCGCATTATCGCGGGTGATGTTCCGGGCAGTCTCAGTCAGAAGCGGGTGATGATGCTGGATATGGGGACGTTGGTCGCCGGGGCAAAATATCGCGGTGAATTTGAAGAACGGCTGAAGGCGGTGTTGCAGGAGGTATCAACGTCAGATGGCGAGATTATCCTGTTCATTGATGAAATGCATACCATTGTCGGTGCCGGGGCCGCTGAAGGTTCGATGGATGCCTCCAATCTGTTGAAACCGGCATTGGCGCGCGGCGAACTGCATTGTATCGGTGCGACCACCCTTAACGAATACCGCAAATATGTCGAAAAAGACGCGGCGCTGGAGCGTCGGTTCCAGCCGGTGATGGTGGTCGAACCGACAGTGGAAGATACTATTTCCATCCTGCGCGGCCTCAAGGAAAAATATGAGCTTCATCACGGTATTCGCATCACCGACAGCGCGACAGTTGCCGCCGCCGTGCTGTCAAACCGTTATATCAATGACCGGTTTTTACCGGATAAGGCGATTGACCTGATGGATGAAGCGGCATCGCGCATCAAGATGGAGGTTGACAGCAAGCCAACCGCGCTTGATGAACTTGACCGGCGGATCATTCAGCTGAAAATTGAAAAAGAGGCGCTACGCAAGGAAAAAGATCAGGCCTCACAGGAAAGACTGCACAAGCTTGACAAGGAACTGGGTGAGCTTGAACAGAAATCTGCCAGCCTGACCGCCCAGTGGACTCTCGAGAAAGACCGTATCGCCGGGGACGTTAAAATCAAGGAGCAGCTTGATCAGGCCCGGATTGAACTGGATCAGGCCGAACGCCGTGGCGATCTCGCCCGGGCCGGGGAACTGGCTTACGGTATCATTCCGAAGCTCGAACAGGCGCTGGAAGCGGCCAAATCCCAAAATGGTGCTGACGGTCAGAACCAGCTGTTGAAAGAAGAGGTTGGTGCCGAGGATATTGCCGCTGTGGTCAGCCGCTGGACCGGGATTCCGGTGGACAAGATGCTCGAGGGCGAACGCGACAAGCTGGTTCATATGGAAGAAAATCTCGGGCAACGGGTGATCGGCCAGAATGAGGCGATCACGGCGGTTTCGGCGGCAGTGCGCCGATCCCGGGCCGGGTTACAGGACCAAAACCGCCCGATTGGTTCGTTTTTGTTCCTCGGTCCCACCGGGGTTGGCAAGACTGAATTGGCCAAGGCACTGGCGGAATTCCTGTTTGATGATGAACAGGCCATGGTGCGGATTGATATGTCGGAATTTATGGAAAAGCATGCGGTCGCCCGGCTGATCGGGGCGCCGCCCGGCTATGTCGGTTATGAAGAAGGCGGAGTTCTTACCGAGGCCGTACGCCGCAAACCCTATCAGATTATTCTGTTTGACGAGGTTGAAAAGGCCCATCCGGATGTCTTTAACGTGTTGCTACAGGTGCTGGACGATGGCCGCCTGACCGATGGTCAGGGCCGAACGGTTGATTTCACCAACAGCCTGATTATCCTGACCAGCAACCTCGGCAGTGATATTCTGGCCGGGCTGGAGGAGGCTCAGGATGTTGAAGCGGTACGCGGTCTGGTGATGGAACAGGTGCGGACGGCGTTCCGGCCGGAATTTCTCAACCGGCTTGATGAAGTGACCCTGTTTCACCGGCTGGCCCGTAGCGATATGCATGCTATTGTCGATATTCAATTGCGCCATCTGGAAAAATTATTGGCCGAGCGCAAGCTGAAAGTCGTGCTGGATGTCAGCGCCAAAGACTGGCTCGCCCACGCGGGTTATGATCCGGTTTACGGGGCCAGACCGTTAAAAAGAGTGATTCAGCGCAATCTTCAGGACAAGCTCGCCACCCTGATCCTCGACGGCAAAACCCGCGACGGTGACACCATAAACGTTACCGCCGGGGCAGATGGGTTGGAACTTGCGGTGTGATCATGAAGAGGGCTCGGTAATTTGTATGGCGTCTCCCAGAGAAATATATTTGACGTCAATGATATCATTGATTACGATGACATCGTACAGGAGTATATATAATGGCAAATATTACTATTCGTAATCTTCCGGGGGAGACCAAGGAAAGCTTAAGGGTTCAGGCGGCTAAATCGGGAGTTTCCCTTGAGGCCTATGCCCGGTATATTTTGCAGCAGGCGTCAAATTCAGATTTCTCTCCCCCGCTGGATATTCTGAAACTGGCCAATAAATATTTTAGCGGTGGCGTCGACCTGAAGCTCCCGGATCGTGGTTCTTCGCGCGGGACGGCAGAATTTGAGTAATGATAATACTTGACACCAATGTCATTTCCGAGCTGATGAAACAAAGGCCTGATCCGGCAGTGTCGGGATGGATTGCCGGACAAACGCCAATGAAGCTGGCGATTACGGCGATTGCCATTGCCGAGATTCAAAGAGGTATCTTACGCTTGCCCGAGGGAAAGCGCCGTCAAAAACTTGGCAATAACTTTACGCACTTTATTGAAGAGGCATTCAGAGGTCGTATATTATCTTTCGACGAACGGGCAGGTTATATCTATGGCGACATCGCATCACAAAGAGAGAAAGCAGGATTTAATGTTGATCCGGTGGATTTGATGATTTCCGCTATTGCAAAAAGTCATAATGCCGCCGTCGCGACGAGAAATATCAAGGATTTCAAGGATTGTGGAATCAGGCTGATCAATCCGTGGAAAGAAAACC
>JAADGA010000201.1:316-6607 GCA_013152615.1 Alphaproteobacteria bacterium | reverse complement strand
CGGGCGCCCTCAATGGTGACAACCGCAATATTATCATGACCCGCGAGCAGCTTCCGGCTGGCTTCACTGTCAACCACCCGGTCTTCCCCCGCCAGCACGACCATCATCGGCAGGGTAATTTTATTGAGAAACCCCGGTTCGTGAATCTTGTCAATGCTGTCAATGGCCGTATCGAGCCAGCCGAAAGTAGCGCCGCCGGCATAGAGATCAGGGTGAGCCTCAAGGGTGGTCTGCTCATCAGCATATCTTTTTTTATCGTGGGTCAACTGTCGCTGCCGGATCAAATGATATGCTTTGGAGAAACTGTTTTTTTGTCCAAAGGCATACTTCGTCCCAAATCCCAGACGGCTGACCAGACGGATGCTGAATTTTGCTATAGTTTTCAGGAAATCCGCACCCAGATAAAAATCTATCATCGGTGCCATGATGACAGCCTTGCTGATAGCCCCCGGAAAATCATGCAGATAGCGCAGACAGATATGGCCGCCCATTGAATGCCCGATCAGATAGATCGGCAGTGCCTGCGCCCGGGGGTCAGACAGCACCGTCCCTGAAATAAATTCATTCAGGTCATTTGAGAATAAGTCAAAATTTTCCGCATGACTTTTTGATCTGTCGGACAATAACCGGTCAGACAGGCCCTGCCCGCGGTTATCAAGGGTATAAAGGGCAAAGCCCCGCCCGAGGAGCTCAGAAATAAATTCGGAATATTTTTCCATATATTCCTGATGGCCATTGACAAGAACGACAATGCCGCGACTGTCCTGATCAGCGGGCCAGCAGGCGCTCCGCAACCGAGTGCCGTCCTCCATGGTTAAAAAATTAATCCGGCCCCTGTTATCCCCAAGGTCGGGAAAGTTTTCCCAGATCATTATTGCTCAAGCCCCTTGTAAAACCGGTTCCGAGAATAAGCAAAAATAAATTAATAACAAGGGTGAAAAATATTATTTGGACAAGCGTAAATTAGACAGATCCTCGGCGATTTTCTTAAAAGCCTTTTGCAGAGAGGTCCGGTCGGGGGCATAAAAATAATATTTATCATTGGTCGCCACATATTTCAGCAAATCGGCCATCCTTGAATTGGCATTGGCAAACTGAATGGTATAGATCAGAATTTGATTGTCGTTGTTCGGATCGGCATCATTCTTGTTTTTGATAATATCGGCGAGCTTTTTCAACCGGGCGTCACGGCGGGATTCGGAGGTAAAACCGCCATTATAGGCATCACCTGAAATGACGGTATTCTGGCCATCGGTCAATAATATAATTGCCTTATGCTTGACGAAATTGGGATTATTGACCACCGTCGCCTGATTAAACGGCTCCCCGGGGGAGATCACCCGCCATGCCCAGTCAAGCCCCTGGGGAATATTGGTATAATAAATCCCGCCCGAAGGAATGTTGAGATTATGGATGGCGTTTTGCGTTTTCAATTGTTGCCTTGTTATGTTGCAGCGGCAATATTCCCGCTGCCGGTCCGGAAGAGCAATAATATTTACCGCCATTAAGCAGCCCGAGATCACAATATGTGGTCTGGCCTTCATCCCCCATTGGATACCATCCCACCCACGCCGGACCACCCGGGGAGGTAAAGGGGCCAGCCACCAGATCACCGGCCTCGGCCTCGGCGGTATAATCGCTATAGGACTGCGGCGCATTATAAGGTTTGGTCCGGGCATAACGGGCGTAAACATAGCCTTTCCAGTCCGCTGGCGGTTCGGCCAGCAGCGGCACCGACGGCGCGTTATGGGCGTAATAAACCTTGGTGATTTTCGGGGTCCAGTTTTTTAATACCAGATCATCCGCATTATTCCAGATATTGCCGTCATTATGTTTATCAATACGATAGAAGGCTTCCTTATACGGATTATCCGGTGAGGACGGGACGTTTTTGGTGGTAAACAGCGCCGAATGGGGAATGGAATTTCCATTGGCATCATAGCCATAGCGCGTGCCGCTTTCTGTTACCTTTACTTTACCGGCCCACGGCACCAGGCCGATACTCAAAAGCGCATTTTCCTGGGTACTGCCAAACAGAATATCAACCAGATTGGTGGCCGCCGTTTTGGCCAATTCAATCCTTCGGTCCTGAACAGACGAGCTCCAACTGCCGCTGACCGTCCTTAACATCGACCCCGACATATCCACCGCGATCACCACATCCAGAAAAGACGTCTGCCGCGTTACTTCACTATCCCCGCCGACACTCATGTCCTTAAAGGAAAATAATTTCATAAACAGCGTCGGGATAGAGGCACTCGCAGTCAGCCTTAAAACCGTGTCTTTCTGATTATAAATATGCCCCGGTGGATAAACCGTCCCGGTGGCATTCACCTCAAGAGGCCCCTTCACGGTGGTGCCAAAATAGCCCGGAGGAAAATTCGCATTGAAATATTTTTTAATCTGTGTCCCGCGATCCGCGTCAAAAAAACTTCTGCCCCCGGCCAGCGCCGCCGCGTCAAGAGCGGCTCTCAGCCGGGTTTTAACGATATAGGCCCGGCTGACATCGGTCGCAATCCCAATTACACCAATTGTTGGAATAAGCGATATTGTCAATATTACCCCGGAGATTCCGCCGGCATCCCGCACTATCCGGCCAAGAAAATTTCTACACCGACAAATTATCTGATCCGTTTTTTTCTTTTTTTCTTAATATCACTCATTATCTTTCTGGCCTTAATGTTCACTCCATCTCCCCGGAAAGAATTTTTTTACAAGATTACGATCTAATTCAACGCCATCCTGCCGCAAAATCGTTAATATGATTTTATTTTTACCAAGAATTATCACATATTTTTAAGTAATTTTTTCCATATGAGTCTATCATGAGGGATTATCCATACCGCCAGAGTTACAAAGCTGAAGAGAAATATTAATGTCTGAAACATATCATCATAAAGTTTTAATCATCGGCTCCGGACCCGCCGGATACACCGCCGCCATCTATGCCGCCCGGGCCAACCTTGGCCCGGTTATCATTCAGGGAATGCAGCCGGGGGGGCAGTTAACCATCACCAGTGATGTCGAAAATTATCCCGGATTTGCCGATCCCGTTCAGGGGCCGTGGCTGATGGAGCAGATGGCGGCACAGGCGCGTAATGTCAACGCCGAAATCATCACAGATACCATTGTCGAGGTTAATTTCAGGGAACGTCCGTTTGTCTGCACCGGGGAAAGCGGCAATATTTATATTGGCGATAGCGTAATAATTTCCACCGGCGCCCAGGCAATGTGGCTCGGCCTGCCGTCCGAGCAGAAATTTCAGGGATTTGGCGTCTCCGCCTGTGCCACCTGCGACGGTTTCTTTTACCGCGGCAAAGAAGTTATTGTGGTTGGTGGCGGCAATACGGCGGTTGAGGAAGCTATTTTTCTGACTAACTTTGCCTCGAAAGTCACCCTGATTCACCGCCGCGACTGCCTGAGATCAGAAAAAATTCTGCAACAGCGGCTGTTTGCCAATGAGAAAATCACCGTCCTCTGGGACTCGGTCATTGACGAAATTATCGGTGATGAACCGCCGATGGGCGGGGTTACCGGGGCCAGGGTAAAAAATGTCAAAACCGCGGTTTTAAGCGAAATACCGGCCCACGGTGTCTTCATCGCCATCGGCCACAAACCGTCCACGGCTCTCTTCGCCGGCAAGGTTAAAATGGATGATGACGGTTATATCCTCAAAGCACCGGACAGCACGGCAACCAATATACCCGGCGTTTTTGCCGCCGGTGACGTTACCGATAAAGTCTATCGTCAGGCGGTCACCGCCGCCGGCATGGGCTGTATGGCGGCGCTGGAAGCTGAATCTTTTCTAGCCGAGAACCAATAAAAGTGGACTGGGATAAATTAAAAATATTTCATATTGTCGCGTCTTCCGGCAGTTTTACCCATGCCGGGGAAAAGCTGTTTCTCAGTCAGTCTGCGGTCAGTCGCCAGATAAAGGCGCTGGAGACGAGTCTGGAAACCACGCTGTTCCATCGCCATGCCCGGGGCTTGAGCCTGACTGATGAGGGCGAAACCCTGTTCAAAACCGCCGAAGAAGTATTCTCCAGAATCCATACAACGGAACAACAGCTTATTGAAGGCTCCGACGTTCCGCGCGGCGAACTCAGAATCACGACCACGCTAAGTTTCGGCTCGACATGGATGGTTAATCATATCCGCAGTTTCATCGAACAATATCCGGGAATAAACGTCCAGCTGCTGGCAACAGACAGCGATCTTGACCTGACCACGCGTCAGGCGGACATCGCCATACGATTCCGTCCGGCCCATCAGCTCGACCTGATCCAGCGCCAGGTCGGCGTTTTTCACCATCATCTTTATGCCTCGCCGGAATATATCAGCCGCAAGGGCAGGCCTGAAACCCTGTTCGACCTTGACCACCACCATTTAATTACCTATGGCAACGTCACCCAGAGCCCAATTCGCAATATCGACTGGATTCTTGACAAGGATAATGGTGGTAAAAGATCAACCATCCTGCGGGTCAACAGCATCTACGGCGTGTTGCAGGCAATAAAGGCCGGGATCGGCATTGCCGCCCTGCCGGATTATCTGGTTCAGGGATCGACCAATGTCGTCAGGGTTCTGGAAGATATTGACGGCCCGACTTTCCCGGCCTACCTCGTTTATACCCAGGAAGCCCGCACCGCACGCCGGATCTCGGTATTCCGCGACTACATCATTAAAGAATTCAAAGGCTCGCGCTTCTAGAAGCTGCGGACAATCCTCCTGGCAAGCCATGCGTATGGCGCATAGCTGCATTGTAAAAACATGTATAGTAATTCATCAAAAAATAACTATATTTAGATACAGATGTTGCGACGCAGCATCGCACTGAAATTCCTCCCAGGATATTTCAGTTGGCTATGCTCCCTAGTCCTCCCCTTCGCGGAGTATGGCCGTTTCATTGTCTCCCAAGACATGAAGCCTCCCTATATTTTGACTTGCCGGGTTTTTTAACCCGGCATTTTTTTTGCCTGATCCCCCCGGCTTTTCTTTGCCTGATCCCCCCGGCATTTCTTTACCTGTTTTCTATGAAGCAGGGGGGATATCTTACTCACAAAAGCCTACTGTCTGACCACCCCCTCACGACGGTCATCGGCCCCGCCTTCATAGCGGACGCCATTCGGGCCGTAATGAACAATGATCCCGTGAAGGCCGCTGTTGAGAGTCCTGATCTGCACATTTTTATGGCCCATTTTTTCCAGTGGTGCCGCAAGCGCGGTAATCGCGGTGCCCTGCTCAAGATATACCGGTCCGCCACGGGTCAGGAAGTGGGGTTGATCGACCGCCTGCTGCATTGTCATATTCCAGTCAAGCACATTAACAATCGCCTGAACGACATAGGCGATAATGCTGTTGCCGCCGGGAGTGCCGACAGTCAGGACCACCCGCCCGTCCTGATCAAGGACAAAAGTCGGTGCCATTGAGCTGCGCGGGCGTTTACCCGGGACAATCCGGTTGGCAACCGGCACCCCGTTGCGCTCGGGGATCATGGAAAAATCGGTCATTTCATTATTAAGGATAAAGCCGTTGACCATCAGCCTACTGCCAAAGGCACTTTCGACGGTGGCGGTCATACTGATCATATTGCCCCATTGATCAACAATGACAAAATGACTGGTTGACGGGAATTCCGGGGTCATGCCATCGGCGAACGAAAGTTTACTCGCAACCGGGGGCTTGCCCGCCGATACTTTTTTCATGGCTGTGGTCAGGCTTATTTTATGCGCCCGTTGTTTCAAATAAGCCGGGTCAGTGAACATCGACAGCGGCACCGGGACAAAATCACTGTCAGCCATATATTTATCGCGGTCGGCATAGGCCAGCCGCTCCGCCTCCAGAATGACGTGAACCGCCTTGAGCGAATTGGGTTTCATCGCTTTCAGATCAAAATACTGCAGCATCCCCAAGATAGACGCCACAGCACCACCACCGGAAGACGGTGGAGGCATGCCGCATACCGTCCACACCCGGTAAGCCCCGCATATCGCCGTGCGTTGTTTCGCCACATATCCGGCCATATCTTTCAGTGATAATTTACCCGGATTATATTTTGAATTATTGACGGCGGCAACAATATCCTGCGCCAGCTTCCCCTTGTAAAAACCGTCCGGCCCCTTGTTCGCGATCAACCGCAGGCTGGCGGCATATTCAGGATTTTTCAGCAGATGACCCACCGGCCATGCCTTCCCTGATTTATTGAAGAAATAATGCCGGGCAACCGTTGTTCTTGGCAACAGCGGGTCCCGCGCAATCAGATAATGCAGCCGTGGGGAGACTTTAAAGCCC
>JAADGA010000201.1:0-298 GCA_013152615.1 Alphaproteobacteria bacterium | reverse complement strand
CCGGAGTGAATAACTCTTTCCACGGCAGCTTGCCATAGCGCGAATGGGCCAGATACATCATGGCGACCACACTTGGGGTTCCAACCGACCGGCCACCAAGAACCGCAGCGTAAAAGCCCTTTTTCTGGCGGATCACATCCATGAACATATCAGGTGTCGCCCCCGCCGGGGCCATTTCCCGGCCGTCAAAGGCGACGACCCGCTGCCCTCTGGCTGCTTTGGGGTCATAATGCATCATAAACGCCCCGCCGCCGATGCCCGATGACTGGGGTTCGACCAGACCAAGAACCAGTTCAAC
>JAADGA010000200.1 GCA_013152615.1 Alphaproteobacteria bacterium | reverse complement strand
TACCCTTTCTGCCCGGACTTCACCGGGGCGGATCGCTGTCATCTGTAAAAAAGAGCAAATGTCCTATGGTGCGCTTTGTGATGACATGGCGGCGTTTGGACAAGGTTTGATTGCTTGTGGATTAGGTAAGAATGACCGGGTGGCCTGTTATCTGCCCAAGCAATTCGAAACGGTTGTCGCTATTTTCGGCCCGGCCTGTGCCGGTGGTGTCTTTGTGCCGGTAAATCCGGGGCTAAAGGCGCGTCAGGTCGGCTATATCCTGAAAGATTGTGATGTCCGCTTTCTGGTGACCAGCGCCGACCGGCTGGCGGCCCTGACCGCTGATCTGTCCGGCTGTCCTGATCTCGCCCTGATTATCATTACCGGTAAAATGCCGGAGACAGTGCCGGATATGACGGTGGAAATTATTGGTTATGATGAGTTCCTCACCCGGGGACGGGCCTGTGACAAGGCTCCGCATAAGGTCATTGACGCCGATATGGCGGCGATCCTCTATACTTCCGGCAGTACCGGCAGCCCCAAGGGGGTGATCCTGTCGCACCGCAATATGATTGCCGGGGCAGAAAGCGTCGCCGGATATCTGGGAAATACATCGTCAGACCGGATTTTAAGTGTGCTGCCGCTCAGTTTTGATGCCGGGCTCAGCCAGTTGACCACGGCCTTTGCCGTCGGGGCGACGGTGATCCTGATGAATTTCCTGCTGGCGCGCGATATTATCCGCCAGACGGTAAAACACGGCGTCACCGCCATTACCTGTGTGCCGCCATTATGGATTCAACTGAGCGATCTTGAGTGGCCGCAGGAGGCGGTGAACTCGCTGCGCTATATTGCCACTACCGGCGGGCGGATGCCGGTGGCGGTCACCCGAAAATTCCGCAAAATACTGCCGGCGAGCGATATTTACCTGATGTATGGCCTGACCGAAGCTTTCCGCTCGACCTATCTGCCGCCGTCACAAGTCGATAGAATACCGGAAAGCATCGGCAAGGCCATTCCCAATGCGGAAATTATGGTGGTGCGCCCCGATGGCAGCCGCTGTGATGTCGGTGAGGCCGGGGAGCTTGTTAACCGCGGTGCCTTGGTCGGGCTTGGCTACTGGAATGATCCGGTACGAAGCCGCGAGCGCTATCGGCCGGTCCCGGGGCAGGCGGCGGGTCTGCCCAATGCTGAAATTGCGGTATGGTCGGGCGACACGGTTAAAATGGACGCGGATGGCTATCTTTATTTCGTTGGTCGCCGTGACGACATGATCAAGACCTCGGGTTTTCGCACCAGCCCGACGGAGGTTGAGGAGGTTATCCATGCCAGCGGGCTGGTTGATCAGGTGGCGGCGATCGGGGTTGATCATGAGACCCTCGGACAGGCGATCTGGATTGTCGCTACGGCAAAAGGACAGGCGGGTCTGGATATAGACGCGATTATGGCCTATTGTCGGGCTGAAATGCCGTCTTACATGGTGCCGCACAAAATTATTGAGTGGCCAACGCTGCCGAGAAACCCCAACGGCAAGATTGATTACAAGGCGATTGCGGCAGAGCTGAAGGAAAAAGAATAATAATGGTGAAACCACCCGCGAAAAAACCCGAACATGCGCCGATTACCGGTTTTCCGGTTCGTGACGGCGCGTTAACACTTGGTGGTATTAAAATAGGCCAACTGGCGGCGCGGGTCGGCTCCACGCCGTTTTACGCTTACGACCGGGCGTTGATCTCGGCCCGGATTGCGGCGCTGCGGCAATATCTGCCCGCACGGCTGAAACTGCATTATGCGATCAAAGCCAATCCGATGCCGGCGGTGGTACAGCATCTGAGCCGGATTGTTGACGGGCTTGATCTGGCGTCTGCCGGGGAAATGGCGGTGGCACTCGATAGCGGCATGGACCCGGCCCGGATCAGTTTTGCCGGACCGGGGAAAACCACGGCGGAATTATCACAGGCAATCGCCGCCGGGGTGGTAATCAATATGGAATCCGGGGCTGAGATGGAAAATATTGCCCGGATTGCAGAAAAACAGGGTATTCAGGCGCGGGTTGCCATTCGGGTCAATCCTGATTTTGAGCTGAAATCATCGGGTATGAAAATGGGTGGCGGGCCGCAGCAATTCGGTGTTGATGCCGAACAGGTGCCGGAAATGTTGCGACGGCTTGGCAAATCCGGGCTTGACTTTATCGGCTTTCATATCTTCAGCGGCTCGCAAAATCTGTCTGAGCAAAGCCTGCTCGATACTCAGGAGAAAACGCTTGATCTGGCGCTGTCTCTGGCTGAATCCGCCCCGACGCCGCCGAAAAAAGTAAATATTGGCGGCGGGTTCGGTATTCCCTATTTCCCCGGTGACAGGCCGCTCGACCTGAAAATTCTCGGGGCGGGACTGGCGAAGATATTAAAGAAATTTGACCAGAGACTGCCCGAAACCGAGGTCATTCTCGAGCTTGGCCGCTATATGGTCGGTGAGGCCGGGATTTATGTCACCCGCATCATTGATAAAAAAATATCGCGCGGGCAAATATATCTGGTGACCGACGGTGGCATGCATCATCATTTGGCGCTTTCCGGTAACTTTGGCCAGTTGATCCGTAAAAATTATCCCCTTGCTATTGCCAATCGGATGGATTCTCCGGATCGGGAACAGGTTAATATTGTCGGCTGCCTGTGTACCCCGCTTGACCGGCTTGGCGATAAAATGATGGTGCCAGTTGCGGAAATCGGTGATCTGGTGGTGGTGTTTCAGTCGGGGGCTTATGGTCTGACCTCAAGCCCCACGGCATTTCTGGGTCATCCGGCACCCGGTGAAGTGCTGGTATAGAATGTTTGGAGGCAGCGTATGACGGGAATTAGTGGATGGGTCGGGTCGCTTGACGGAACCCCGGATGAGGTAATTACCACAATGGCGACCCGTCTGTCACGGGGGCAGCATGATCGCCATTTCCTGGCCAATATGAAAAAGATTTCAGGGGGTAACGGCGCTTTATCCCTGGTTTCGCGCTATGACTTTAATGATATTGCCGAACAGGATGACTATTGCGCCACCGTCTGTGGCAAGGTCATTTGGCAAAATCCGGTTTTGAAAAAGCTGGCGGCAGAAAAAGGTGACGGCTACGCCCTGATTGAGGGCTATATAAGATATAACAGCGATGTCCTGAAAGTAATGCAGGGGGCATGGTCGGTGGCGCTGATATCACCGAAACGGCGGCTGGCGCTGATTGCGGTTGACCGCATGGGTATTTATCCGCTGTGTTATGCCCTGAACAGCAGGAACAGTTTCGTTTTTTCTTCCGTTACCGATGGCATCCGGGCGTTTCCGGGTTTTCAGGCAACGGTCAGCCCGCAAACCATCTATAATTATCTGTATTTTTTCGTAGTGCCGGCACCAACAACCATTTTTGATCAGATTTCCAAGCTGGAAGCCGCGCAATTTGCCCATTTCAGGGCGGGTAACCTTAGCTTTGGTTATTATTGGCAGATGCCTTATACCACGGAAAAAGACGGTGATATTGAACAATGGTCGGCACGGTTAAGGGATTATCTTGATCAGAGCATATCCAGCAGTATCAAGGGAGCAAATTCCACGGCGGTTGGTGCCTTCCTGAGCGGTGGGCTTGACAGCAGCACGGTATCCGGCCTGATGATGAAGCATAATGGCGGCGGCAAAAGCTTTACCATCGGCTTTGATGATCCAAAATA
>JAADGA010000199.1 GCA_013152615.1 Alphaproteobacteria bacterium | reverse complement strand
ATCAATAATATACTATATATAAAATAAATTTTAAAAATAATAAAGCAAGCGGTATCATCCCCTTAATTAAAAGAGAGATCATATGGCTGAAATATATCTGGTCCGGCACGGGCAGGCTTCCTTTACTTCGGATAATTACGACCAGTTGTCGGATATGGGGCGCGAGCAGTCAATCCGGCTCGGGCAATATTTTGCCGAACGAAACATCGAATTTGACCATATATTCACCGGCACCCAGCATCGTCATAAACAGACGGCGGACGGCATCCTTGCGGCAAAAACCATCCATTATGACATTCTTCCCGGTCTGGATGAATATGATTTTTCCGCGCTTTACCGCGCCTATATGGCCCGGTATCCTGATGAAGATGATATATCCAGGCACGGGGACAGGCGTATTTTTTACCAACGTCTGAAAATTGCGCTCATGTTATGGTCCGGGGACAAGCTCAGTGACGACCTGCCGGAAAGCTGGTCGGATTTCAGCCGCCGCGTCGCCAATGCCCTGCGCCATATTCAGGAATTTAGCAAAAGCCGCTGTCTGGTGGTCAGCTCCGGCGGACCGATTTCAATGGCAATCGGTCATATTCTTGATCTGGCCGCATATGAGGTCATTGATCTTAACCTGCAAATCAAAAACAGCGGCTTCAGCCACCTTCATTCAGGCTCCTCCCGACTGCACCTGTCAAGCTTCAACAATATCCCCCATCTGGATCAGCCGGAGCTTTTACACATGATCACCTACAGTTAGGAGAACGTCCATGAATTTTGACCACAGCCCGAAAGTGCAGGAATTATGCCGCCGCCTGACCTGCTTCATGGATGACCATATTATCCCGCGCATTCGCCAGCATCATGATGATATCGCTGCCGGCATCTTTCCGGTCTCTTTTGTCGATGACCTGAAACAACTCGCAAAATCAGAAGGCTTGTGGAATCTGTTTCTGCCCGATCTGAAGGCGGACGAAGGCGGCGCGGGCCTGACCAACCTTGACTATGCCCCGCTCGCGGAGATTATGGGCCGGGTGAGCTGGGCTGCGGAAATATTCAATTGCAGCGCCCCGGATACCGGCAATATGGAAATCCTGCATATGTTTGGCACCGGGGCACAGAAGAAACACTGGCTGGCCCCGCTGCTCGCCGGGAAAATCCGCTCGGCCTTTGCCATGACCGAACCGGATGTGTCGTCATCGGACGCCACCAATATTCAGACCATAATCCGCCGCGATAACGCTAATTATATTATCAATGGCCGTAAATGGTTTATCTCCAACGCCGCCCACCCGAATTGCAAAGTCATGATTGTAATGGGCAAGACCGACCCGGACAATGCCGACCGTCATCGCCAGCAAAGCATGATCCTTGTGCCGATGGACAGCGCGGGGGTGACCGTGGAACGCAACATCCCGATCATGCACCACCATTCACCCGAAGGCCATTGTGAGATCACCTTCCGCGATGTCTGCGTGCCGACCGGCAATATTCTGGGTGGTGAGGGCGACGGTTTCATGATGGCGCAGGCAAGGCTCGGTCCGGGACGGATTCATCACTGTATGCGCTCAATCGGCCAGTCGGAACTCGCGCTTGATCTGATGGTGGAACGGGCGCTGGAAAGGAAGGCGTTCGGCAAATATCTCCATCAGCACGGGGCGGTCAGTGAGTGGATTGCACGCTCGCGCATGGAAATTGATCAGGCGCGGCTGCTGGTGCTGAAGACCGCCGATATGATTGACAAGGTCGGGGCCAAAAGCGCCGCCAAGGAAATTTCCATGATCAAGGCTGTTGTACCGAAAATGCAGACCGTCATTGCCGACCGGGCGATGCAGGTTTTCGGTGCGATGGGTATTTCGCCCGATACCCCGCTCGCCGATATCTGGACCTGGGGCCGGGCTTTACGCTATGCCGACGGTCCGGACGAGGTTCACCTGCGCACCATTGCCCGGCTGGAAATCGGCGAAAGCCGCAATAGCCCCGGAGCCACCCTGCCCTATCTCACCCCGCCACTGCGGACTTGAAACAAGGATACCAGTTATGTCACATCTTTTCAGCCTGACCGGAAAAACCGCCCTCGTCACCGGCGCCTCAAGCGGCCTTGGCCATCATTTTGCCAAAGTGCTGGCCGGAGCGGGAGCGAGAGTTGTGGTCGCCGCCCGCAGGCGGGACAAGCTTGATACTCTGGTGCAGGAAATTACCGCTACCGGTGGTGAGGTCATCGCCGTCACCATGGATGTTACCGCTATTGACAGTATCCGTGCCGCTTATGATCAGGCGGAACAATATCCGGGACTTGTGGATATTATCGTTAATAACGCCGGGGTTGCGGACTCGACAGCCTTTCTGGAGATAGATGAAGCCAGCTGGGATTTTACCATGGATACCAACCTCAAAGGGGTGATGCGGGTGGCGCAGGAGGGCTGCAAACGACTGATCGCGGCGAACAAACCCGGGGTGGTGATCAATATCTCGTCGCTGCTCGGTATGGCTTTTCAGACCTTGCAGACCAGCTACGCCACCTCCAAGGCGGCAGTCATTCACCTGACCCGCTGTATGGCCTCGGAATTAATGCGCCATAATATCCGGGTCAACAGCATCGCCCCCGGCTATTTCAAGACCGAGATGAATGCCGGTTTTTTTGATACCGACCGCGGCAAGGCCTATATTAAAACCATCCCGGCGCGTCGTCTTGGCCGACTGGAAGAACTTGACGGGCCATTGCTGCTGCTGGCGAGCGAGGCCTCGTCCTTTATCAACGGCACCACCCTTGTGGTTGACGGCGGCCATATGGTAAAGTCGTTTTGATATGATAGATCAACAGAAACTCGGCCCTTATCTGGAACAGCATATCGATGGCTTTGCCGGGCCGCTGACGCTAAAGAAATTTACCGGCGGCCAGTCTAATCCGACCTTTCTGATCACGGCAAAATCCGGCAACTATGTCCTGCGTGCCAAACCGCCGGGAAAGCTGTTAAAATCCGCACATGCGGTCGACCGGGAATATCGGGTAACCAAAGCGCTGGAAAATACCGCTGTGCCAGTAGCCGCCCCGCGCCATCTGTGCTGTGATCCGGATATTATCGGCAGCTGGTTTTACGTCATGGATTACAAAGAAGGTCGTATCTTCTGGGACCCGGCACTGCCGGAGGTGGACATGTCCGAACGCACCGCCATCTATCATGAAATGAACCGGGTGCTGGCCGCCATTCATTCGGTGGATTTCGCCGCGCAGGGACTATCCGATTACGGCAGGCCCGGCAATTATTTCGCGCGCCAGATCAGCCGCTGGACCAAACAATATAAGGCTTCCGAGACCGAACATATCGCGCCGATGGAACAATTGATTGACTGGGTCAGCAATAATATGCCGCCGGATGACGGCAGGGTCAGCCTGATTCACGGCGATTACCGGCTGGATAATTTTATATTTCATCCGAACAAGCCCGAAATTATTGCCGTTGTTGATTGGGAGCTGTCGACGCTCGGCCATCCGCTGGCGGATCTGGCCTATCAGGCGATGCAGTGGCGTATGCCTCACAGCTCTCTGGTCAGGGGGCTGGACGGTGTTGACCGCCCTGCCCTCGGCATTCCGGGCGAAGAAGAGTATATCCGCGAATATGCCGGGCGCATGGGCCGGGGCGCTATTGACCATTGGCCGTTTTATCTCGCCTTCAGCTTTTTCCGGCTGGCGGCGATTGTTCAGGGGGTGATGAA
>JAADGA010000198.1 GCA_013152615.1 Alphaproteobacteria bacterium | reverse complement strand
GGTGGAACCGGCTGCGTCCAGTGCCACGGCCATGACAAGGGAACCATTTACGACCCGGACATGACCAAGACCGGCCCGCCATATGTCCCTAATTCAGAGGGCATAGCAAGTATAGGGGCAGGAACCTTTCAAAGCCACTCAACGCATACGGAAATTGACAGTGATGATCAGCGGGGACCGGCACTTTACTGCGCCAGCTGCCACGACCTGAACAATATGCCGAAATTTAAGAACCAGGACGGCACGGGTAACCATACCCTGGCTGAAACCGACATCTGCAACGGCTGCCACAGTCCCGGCGGCACCTATGACGGAGTGAATGATCCGGTTATCGGCGCCAAGGCCAACTGGGCCAAGGGGATTTATAACTCCAGCGGCAGCCTTAAGACCGGCAAGGACAAATGGTGCGCCACCTGTCACGACGAGTCTCCTTCCGTGATCAAGGGAATCAGCGCTCCCAACGTCATAGGCGATGAGAGCGGAGCCTACACCTACGGCACCGGCTGGGGATTCTATAAAACAGGCCACGGCCTTCCCGCCGCCAAGACCTTCCCATCCAAAGGCGGAGTAACCACCCTCAGCGGCCGACCGCTGACCTGCGCCAATTGTCACGATTTTACCACTAAACATATCTTTGGAACAGCCCGTCCTTATAACGATAATGACAGCAGCACTACCGACCCCAGTGTCTATCGCAAAGGCTACCGCCTTAAACTCGTTGCTGCAGATACCGGCACCGGAGCCGACGGCCGTGAGCCCCTGCTTATCCCAATCGGGAAAAGCATAAAGAATGCTGCCAATAATTACCGGCTGTGCGTCAACTGTCACGATTCAGGGCCATTTACCGATTCCAGCAACATGAATACCAACCTGGTAAACAAGGGCGTCAACCGGCATGCCTTCCATCTGTCTTTTCGCTCCTTACTCTTCCCTGCCGACTGGAACGGTGCCAACACCAGCAAAGCAACCTGCATTACCTGCCACAACGTCCACGGTTCTACCCGTCTGGCCATGGTCAGGGACGGCAGACTCACCGGCCGGACACCAGGCATAGAAATGTGGTACAACAACGATGCCATAGTCTATAATGACGGCGTCAACCCGCCGCAGCCCGAAGACCTGCCGCTCAGCGCCAGCACCGGTATACTCTGGAGAAGTACCAGCGTCGCCAACGTCTGCACAGGCTGTCACGGTAACTCCAGAATAATGCCGACATACAGAACTCCTTTCCAGGACACAGCCAAGGCGCCCACCCTCGACTGGACCGGCGAGACGGGCTACAAATCCGACGGTGTCTCCCCGAACAGTTCCGCCACCGGCACCTTCACCTTCCGGGTGAAATACACCGATCTCAATAATGATGTCCCCAATCCCATTGAGTTGTGGATTGATATAAACAACAACGGTACTTACGAAAGCGGCGAAAAATACGTCATGACCGCCGTCAATGGAGCGGACAGCGATTACACCAACGGTAAGCTCTATACCAAAACACTATCCATCTTAAACCCGGCTGCCAATGTCATCAATTACCGTTTCTACGCCTCAGACGGCACCAGCGGCGGCGGTAATGCCACCGGCAGTCCGACGACGGGCGGTTCGGTTACCATTTTAAACAACGCGCCTGTTCTCTCCTGGACCAACGAAACAGGTTACACAACAGACGGGGTAACCCCGAATATCGGCGGCAACGGGGCTGATTTCGTTTTTCGGGTAAGTTATACCGACAGCAACAATACCGCCCCGGCAGCAATTCAGCTCTGGGTTGACAGTAATGACAACGGAACCTACGAAGCTGATGAAAAACACAGCATGACCGCTGCTGACAGCAATGATACGACATATAACGATGGGAAATTATACACCCTGAGTCTGCCTCTGGCCTTTACCGGAGATGGGGTGCTTAATTATCGTTTCTACGCCTCAGACGGTCAGGCGGATGCCACCGGCACCCCCGTTGCCGACAGCACCCTCACCGTCAAGTCAACGGCCGATACCCCGCCTACCCTTGCCTGGGTAAACGGCAGCTGTCGAACAGGCGGTGTTGAACCGGCACTCGGGGCCGGCGGCGCTGATTTTAATTTCCTCGTCAACTACACTGACCTGGATAATCAATGCCCGACAACAAATAACATTCAGGTCTGGATAGACACCAACAACAACGGTATTTACGATGCCGGTGAGAAGCATAACTTAACCGCGGTTGATGCCGGCGACACTAATTGTGCCGATGGTAAACTCTACGGCCTGACCCGGCAGATTGCCATGCCCGGCACCGACAGTCAGGATGAACTGAAATATCGTTTCCAGGCCTCGGACGGCATAGACAACGCGGTGGGTGTCCCCACCAGCGACCAGACGTTCACAGTGGTTAACGCTTACAAGGTAAGACCGGCCGGCGGCACTGGCTGGTACTCAACCATCCAGACCGCTATTGACGCCGCTAACGGTGCCCACACCGTTTTGGTGTATAACGGAACATACAACGAGAATCTCTCCTTCAGCGGCAGCAATGATAACAATACCACAGTGCGCGCGGTCTGCGGCCCGGATAACACCACCATTCAGGGCGACGGCACAACCTATGTTATCTACTTTCATACCAATATCGGCTCAACGGTGGACGGCTTCCAGATCATCGGCGGCTCTACCGCCAACACGGAAATCTACCTCAACGCCGCGAGTTCAACAATTACCAACAGTAAAATCCATGATTGTAAACAGGGCATCAAGGCAAACGGCGGCACACTTACCGTCTCCAACAGTGAATTTTACAACCTTGATAATGACTACGGCTCGGGAATTCATGTGAGCAGCGGCAGCAACCATGTTATTACCAACTCCATCTTCCATAACAACACCGCCGCGAGTTCCGGCACCGGCGGCGGAGGTGCTGTCTATGTCCAAAACACCTCAGCCACCATCACTAACAGTACTTTCAAGGATAATACCTCTAAGACCAACGGCGGAGCGATATATGTAAACAACTCCAGTGTACATTTCTTCGGCTGCAGCCTTATCAATAATACTGCCACCAAAAACGGCGGGGCTGTTGACATGATTAATGGTTCCTCATCAATAGAATTCACCAATTCCATTATCGCCGGCAACAAGGCGGCGGCGGGCGGAGCTATTTTTACCAACGGCGCTCCGGTAACCCTTACCAACTCCACAGTGGCCGACAACCAGGCGGTTACCGGCAAGGGCGGAGTGATTCTGACCTCAAACTCCTCCGCTATTACCGTCAGAAACAGTATTCTATGGGGCAATCAGGCAGCCACCAGCGGTCACTTTGTCTATTTTAACCGCGGCACCCTGACCATGAACAATATCGTCATGAACAATGACGGTGACGGCAATTTTGGTGATGCACCTTATGTTGCCGGAATATTATCTACCCCCACGATCAACGGTTACCAATCAGGAAAGGATCCTTTCTTTGTCAACGCGGCAGGTAGAGATTACCACCTGACTATATCTTCAGACGCCATTGATCATGCCGACAGTGCGTATGCTCCCGCAAAGGATATTGCGGGGAACCCGAGACCGCAAGGCCCGGCAAGTGATATCGGAGCCTATGAGTTTGTTAAATAGTTAGCGGTTGGGCCGCATAACGGTCTTTAAACTTACCAGTAGTTTTAAAAATGCCTCATCCTCTTGCCGGAGGGTGGGGCATTTTTAATGCCTATAGCTCTGATCATCATGTTTATATACCCACCTGAAAGTCGGGTAAA
>JAADGA010000197.1 GCA_013152615.1 Alphaproteobacteria bacterium | reverse complement strand
TGTCACCGGAAACGCTGGATAGTTTCGAGACCGGAATAAAATCAAAATGGTATGATGGCCGCCTGATTGCCAATTTTGCCGGTTTTTTCAACATCTATAAAGATATTCAGATTACCACTGCGCGCGCCGATTCAAGCGGCCAGATAATTTTACCGGTCGAGAATGCCGGGGAATCACGACTCTATGGATTTGAACTTGAAGTCAAGGCGATGCCGGTCCCTGAATTAAGAATTCATGTCGGCCTTGGCTATCTGCACAACAAATATATCAAACTTGACCCGGCAACCGGAATCCGGATGAGCAACAAGCTGCCGGATGCCCCGGCATGGACCTTTAACGGCAGTATCCAATATACTATTTCAACGGCTGACTATGGCGATTTCTCCCTGCGGGGCGGCGCCGCCTATAAAAGCAAGACCTATAAAGACGCCTTTAACACCGGGCCGCTGACCCAGCCGGGTTACTGGCTGGTGAATGCCGGGATTATTTATGACACGGTGGACGGAAACTGGCGCGTGGCACTGGTCGGCAACAATCTGACCAACCAAGTCTATCTGACCAATGGCATAAATGTTGATCCTTTCGGCTATTACGAAGGCTATTACGGCCGCCCCAGAGAATATTCTCTGTCAATAACCCGTAATTTTTAAGGAGAAGATCATGCTGCATTTTCAGGAAAAAGTCGCGATTGTTACCGGGGGGGCGTCCGGGATCGGGCTGGCGACGGCAACTCTTCTGGTGCAACGGGGGGCGACAACCATCATCACCGATATTGTGGCGAAGCGCGGCACACAGGCGGCCGGAAAAACCGGTGCCGAATTCATGCCCCAGGATGTCACCGATGAGGCCGGATGGCAAAATATATTAAATGAAATTTACCAGAAGTATGGCCGACTGGATATTCTGGTGAATAATGCCGGTATTCCCGGCAATATTTCCGGCGCAGACCCGGAGGCGACCCCGCTGGCGGAATGGCAGAAACTGCAAAGAGTGAACAGCAGCAGTGTTTTCCTTGGCTGTAAACACGCCATTGACTATATGCGCCGCAGCGGCGGTGGCTCGATTATCAACCTGTCCTCCATCGCCGCCCTTATCGCAACGCCTTTTATTACCCCCTACGGTGCCAGCAAGGCCGCAGTACGGCAATTGACGATGTCGGTTGCCATGCATTGTGCCACCACCGGCTCAAAAGTGCGCTGTAACAGTGTCCATCCGGGTCAGATCAGAACGCCGATGCTGGACTATATGTTTGCCGAGATAGCCAGCCAGACCGGCACCCCGCAGGAGGCCGTGGAACAGACGTTTCTGGAACGGATTCCCGTGGGTGAATTCGGCGAACCGGATGATATTGCTCATATGGTGGTATTTCTGGCATCCGATGAAGCAAAACACATCACCGGCGGCCAGTTCGTGGTTGACGGCGGCATGCAGTTAAATGGCTAGCACCTATATCTCCGGATTGATTCCCAAGGTGCATTTTTAGTCAAGAGAGTATTGGCGGTAATGATGAATTTTCGCCAATGCACCGCCCAATAAAAACGTCGGGGGGAAGGGCCTTTGCAGATACAGGGGTTAATGGGTCGCCAGCCATTCCCGGGCCATGCGCTGGGCTGTCGAGATGTCTCGGTTTGACATATCCACGGCAATCTCGGCCCGATCAACCTGTGCCCCCTTCATGCCATTAATTGCCGCCAGATTAAACCATTTGTGGGCTTCAATAAAATTCTGATCCACCCCCTGTCCGATCGAATAAAGCAATCCCAGATCATAGAGAGCCTCGGTTGTGCCGAGTTCGGCCCGTTCAATACATTCTGTTACATATGAATAATCAATCTGTCCCATTATATTAACTCCGGTATTTATTTTATCATTGAACGGCGCCACTGTCACAACAGCTTTGCACGCGCTCTATGGTTAACAGGATGCCACCAGGCTGGTAAAGATAAAGTTAACGCCAGATAAAATATTGTAACCTACTGATTCCAAAATATTTTAATATATATAAGAGTAAATATTAACGATATATACTTTTATATATTAACCATTGCGGCAACCATGTTATCCTAAGCGATGATTATGGCAAATATATGAAAAAGGCCGGAGACTCACTCAGAGTTTACCAGAATATCAACCGTCCAGTCTGGGTCGGAGCAACTGATTGACCATTTGCGGGTTGGCCTGACCACGGGTTTTTTTCATCACCTGACCGACGAAAAAGCCGAACAGCTTGTCCTTACCGGCACGATATTGCTCAACCTTATCCGGATGATCGGCCAGCACCGCGTCTATTATTGCCTCAAGTTCGCCGCTGTCCGACATCTGTTTCAGGCCCTTTTCCTCAACAATCTGTTCCGGATTTTTGCCACTCTCCAGCATAATCTCAAACACATCCTTGGCGATGCGGCCGGAAATCGTGCCGCCAATCTGTAGCGCCAGCAGTTCCGCCCCGTCCACCGTTGAGACCGGGCTGTCGCTGATTGATTTCGAGAATTTCTTCAGCGCACCGAACAGGTCCATAATGACCCAGTTTGCCGCCTGCGTTGCAAGCTCTGTCGGGGTCTTGCCGGTTTTTTTAACCAGCAGCTCAAGCAATTCCTCAAAATAATCGGCATTTTCCTTTTCCGCCACCAGAACGCCCGCATTATATTCGGACAGGCCCAGATCAGCAATCAGCCGGTTTTTTTTATCGTCCGGCAGTTCCGGCAGGGTTTTCGCCAGATCATCGACAAAGGCCTGCGTAAATTCCAGCGGCAGCAGGTCGGGATCGGGAAAATAGCGGTAATCATGAGCCTCTTCCTTGGAACGCAGGCCGCTGGTGGTGCCGGTTGCCGGATCAAACTGCCGGGTTTCCTGATGAATCTGGCCGCCCTGTTCCAGAATGTCAACCTGACGCCGGGCTTCATAGTCGATTACCTGCATCATATAGCGAATGGAATTAATATTTTTGGTTTCGGTTCTGGTGCCTAATTCCGCCCCCGGACGGCGAACCGAAACATTGACATCCGCCCGCATCGACCCCTGTTCCATATTGCCGTCACAGGTGCCGACATAGCGTACCAATGTGCGAATCTTGCGGAAATAGGCCCCGGCCTCGGCGGCACTGCGCATATCCGGCATTGAGACAATCTCCATCAACGCCACCCCGGACCGGTTCAGATCAACATAGGTCTGGCTCGGATGCTGGTCATGCATCGACTTGCCCGCATCCTGCTCCAGATGCAGCCGTTCGACCCCGATTATTTTCGTCTGGCCGTCCGGCAGATCAATCACCACCGTGCCCTCACCGACAATCGGGTCTTTAAACTGGGAAATCTGATAGCCCTGGGGCAGATCGGCATAGAAATAATTCTTGCGGTCGAACACCGAGCGCAAATTGATTTTACAGCCAATGGCAAGGCCGGTGCGCACCGCCTGACGAATACATTCGGCGTTAATGACCGGCAACATGCCGGGCATGGCACAGCAGACAAAACTGACCTGACTATTTGGCTCGGCGCCAAAGGTGGTTGAGGCCCCGGAGAATAATTTTGCTTCAGAGGTGACCTGGGCATGAATTTCAAGCCCGATTACCACTTCCCACTCGCCGGTGGCGCCGTGAATATAATCCGCCATTATCTCTCCCTCCACCATATTTCGGGCTTTGCCTCAAAATTCGCCGCCTGTTCCAGAACCTGCGCCGCCCGCAACATGGTTTCTTCGTCAAAGGCCCGGCCAATAAGCTGTAATCCCAAAGGCATCCGCGCACGGCTCAGCCCCGCCGGAACCGAGATGGCCGGCAGCCCGGCAAGGCTCGCTGGCACCGTGAACACATCATTGAGATACATCGCCAGCGGATCATCGGCCTTTTCCCCGAGCGCAAAGGCGGCACTGGGTGCCGTCGGGGTCAGAATGACATCCACCTGATTATAGGCCCGGGCAAAATCCCGGGCGATCAGGGTGCGGATTTTCTGGGCCTTGAGGTAATAAGCGTCATAATAACCGGCGGACAACACATAGGTGCCGATCAGAATCCGGCGCTTGACCTCATCGCCAAAGCCCGCGGCCCGGGTATTTTTATACATGCCATCAAGGCTGTCGCCGTCAACCCGCAGGCCATATTTCACCCCGTCATAGCGGGCAAGATTTGACGATGCCTCCGCCGGGGCGACAATATAATAGGTTGGCAGGGCATATTTAGTGTGCGGCAGGCTGATGTCAACAATTTCCGCCCCGGCCGCTGTCATCCAGTCGATACCCTGCTGCCACAGCTTTTCAATCTCTTCGGGCATGTCATCAACCCGGTATTCCCGGGGAATACCGACTTTCAGGCCGCAGATATCACCGGTCAGGGCAGGGCCATAATCCGGCACCGGGCGGTCAACAGCGGTACTGTCCTTGCGGTCATAGCCCGCCATACTGGCCAGCATGAGCGCCGCATCGCCTACTGTTCTGGTAATTGGTCCGGCCTGATCCAGTGACGAGGCAAAGGCAATCATGCCCCAGCGCGAGCAGCGGCCATAGGTCGGCTTCAGGCCAACCAGCCCGGTAAAGGCCGCCGGTTGACGAATGGAACCACCGGTATCGGTGCCAAGGGCGGCCACCGCCATATCAGCGGCGACGGCGGCAACAGAACCACCGGAGGAGCCGCCCGGCACATAATCTTTTGTCTCAAGCACCCCGTCTGTTCCGGTCGCGCGCCACGGATTTTTCACCGGCCCGTAATAACTGGTTTCATTGGAAGAACCCATGGCGAATTCATCCATATTGGTCTTGCCCAGCATCACCGCGCCGTCCCGCCACAGGTTGGCGGTTACCGTGGATTCATATTTTGGCTTGAAACCGTTAAGAATATGACTGGCGGCACAGCTATGGACATCTTTGGTGCAGAACAGATCTTTCACCGCGATCGGAATGCCGGTGACGGCGGTTGCGGTCCCGGCCCTGATCCTCTGATCCGCCTGCGCCGCCATCTTAAGGGCAATATCAGCGGTCTCGACAATAAAACAGTTAAGATCACGCCCAGCCGTCATCGCCGCCAGATATTGTTCGGTCAGCTCGCATGAGGTAAAATCGCCGTTGGCCAGTCCGGCGCGGGCCTCGGTAAGGGTTAAATTCGTTAATGCTGTCATGTCCCTGCTCCTACTCAATGACTTTGGGCACGGTGAAAAAACCATGTCTGGCCGCCGGGGCGTTGGCAAGAATATCATCCCGGTAGCCCCCGTCCGTGACCTTGTCGTCCCGCCACGGCAGGTCGACCTCGACCACACTGGTCATCGGCGCGACATCATCGGTATTGACTTCCGACAATTGGGCGATCCAGTCAAGAATATTGTTCAATTCGCCCGCCATCGGCGCAAGCTCATCTTCCTTAACCGCTATCCGGGCCAAATCCGCAATTTTTGCGACGGTTTTCTTGTCTACAGACATTTTCTTTTCCTGATCCTGATTCCGGAGGGGAAATTAACACCCGCCATCGGCTTCTGCAAGCATAATGACGGCAACCGGACCCCAGAGTTATAAAGAGAGCCATAAAAGGGGCATGAAAGGGCCATGAAAGGGGTTATAAAGCAAAGTCACAAACATGATATTTCTGCGCCGGAATATATATTTCTCCGGGCCACCACCTCTGATGATTGAGCCGCGACAGCGCATAATTGCGGCCTGATAATAGCGGACAACAGAAAAATAAAGGGGGGTGGTGGGCCTGGCAGGACTCGAACCTGCGACCAAACCGTTATGAGCGGTTTGCTCTAACCAACTGAGCTACAGGCCCCTCCGGGAAACTCCTCAGGGGAATAACAGATTACAAGGCAACAATACAGGATAGAATGCCACTCCGGCGTATTTTTATGTATCCAGAAAATTTACGTGTCCAGAAAACTTCTGAGCTGGCGTGAGCGGCTCGGATGTTTTAATTTACGCAGCGCCTTGGCCTCGATCTGGCGAATGCGTTCGCGGGTTACCGAAAACTGCTGGCCGACTTCTTCGAGGGTATGATCGGTATTCATGCCAATGCCGAAACGCATCCTCAGCACCCGTTCTTCGCGCGGGGTCAGTGACGCCAGCACCCGGGTTGTGGTATCGCGCAGGTTGGCCTGAATCGCGCTGTCCACCGGCAAAATGGCACTTTTATCCTCAATAAAATCACCAAGATGGCTGTCTTCCTCATCGCCGATCGGGGTTTCAAGCGAAATCGGCTCCTTGGCGATTTTCATTACCTTGCGCACTTTTTCCAGCGGCATGCTCAGGCGCTGTGCCAATTCTTCGGGCGTTGCCTCGCGGCCAATTTCATGCATCATCTGACGGCCGGTACGCACCAGCTTGTTAATGGTTTCAATCATATGCACTGGAATGCGGATGGTGCGTGCCTGATCGGCGATCGAGCGGGTAATCGCCTGACGGATCCACCAGGTGGCATAGGTGGAAAATTTATAGCCCCGGCGATATTCAAATTTATCGACCGCCTTCATCAGGCCGATATTGCCCTCCTGAATGAGGTCAAGAAACTGCAGGCCGCGATTGGTATATTTCTTGGCAATGGAAATCACCAACCGCAGATTGGCCTCGACCATTTCCTTTTTGGCGATCCGGGCTTCTTTTTCGCCCTTCTGCACCATATTGACGATCACCCGGTATTCGCCGACCGGCAGGCCGACCTCGAGCGCAATATCAACCACCTGACCCCGCATATTGCTGATAATTTCACGCTCGGCAGCGGCAAATTCGGCCCAGCCCCTGCCCGGATTGCGGCCAACCGCATCGATCCAGCCCGGCTCCAGTTCCCGGCCCTGATAACTCGCCAGATAAGCGTCGCGCTTGATCTTATAACGTTCTGCCAGCCGGAACATCTTGCCTTCGAGCGCCATCAGACGTTTGTTCAGGGCATAGAGCTGTTCCAGCAGGCTATCAATCCGGTTGTTATTGAGCCGCAGGCTTTTCATCAGCACCACCAGTTCATCGCTGAGCTTGCGGTAACGTCTTTCCTGTTGCGCCCCGAGGGTTTCATTCTTCAGACCGGCGTCATGACGGCCTTCCTGAAGTTTGGCGAATTTTTTATAGAGTTTACGGATATTGCCAAAAATTTCGAGGACCTGCGGCGTTAACACTTCCTCCATAACGGCAAGGGATACGGTGTTATCCGCATCATCTGAATCCTCATCCTCATCCTCTTCTTCATCCGGGCTGTCCGGTTCGGGGGACGAGGGTTCAGCCGCCGAACCGGGTTCCCCGGATTTTGGCGTCACGTCATCAGACTTTGGCATCACGTCATCAGGCTTTTGCCCCGCGTCGTCAGGCTTTGGCGCCGCGTCATTTTTAACAGCCTGCGGCCTGTCGTTTTTACCCGCCAGCGGGGCGGGGTCTTGCGAGGGATCAATGCCATACATGGCATCAAGATCAATTACATCGCGCAACAATATCTGTTCATCTTCGAGCATCTCTGCCCATTCCACCAGCGCCCGAAAGGTCAGCGGGCTTTCGCAAAGTCCGGCGATCATGGCTTCGCGCCCGGCCTCAATCCGCTTGGCAATGGCGATCTCGCCTTCCCGGGACAAGAGTTCGACACTGCCCATTTCCCGAAGATACATCCGGACCGGGTCGTCGGTGCGATCGGTGGCCGTTCGGGCAACGGGCTTGGCCACAGTTTCATGGCCCGCGGTTTTGCCAGTAGAATTTTTACCTTTGGCGTTGGCGGTTTCCACATGCCCTGCGGTTTCTGGATTTTCTGAAACTTCCGGCGTCTCGGTATCGTCGCCGTCGGCTTCATCAACCACATTGACCCCCATTTCAGACAGCATGGTCATGATGTCCTCAATTTTCTCTGATGACATTTCGCCCTGGGGAAGCGCCGCATTCAGGGCGTCATAGGTGATATATCCCCGCTCTTTGGCAACAGCGAGCATTTTCTTTACACTACCTTCAGAAGAATCAATCAGGGGGCTATCTGTGGTATATTCCTGTTTTATCGTTGCCTTATTCTCGTCTTTGGCCGCGTTTTCCGCCATTTAAAAAACCTCAAATCCGGTTAACTCACTTGAAAAACAGAGCAGGATAACCCTAAAATCCAAATGATTTCACGCTCAGGGATATTTCTCTCCCTGATACGCCTCCATCACTCCTGACTTCATTGACCTTTGGCATTTTCAAGCTCCGCCTTCAACGCCAGAAAGCGGGCAAACACGTCCTCAGTCATATCTTCGGTCAGGTCCATTTCCGCCGCTTTTAATTCCTTTTCCAGATCATAAATACGACGATACCGATTAAACGCATGAAACCATCCCTGCTCTACATCCTGCCGGGCTGCATCTGGCCATGCGTATCGGTTTAATTTAGACTTACCTTGTTCAAATATGACTTTTAATGCCCTGCCATATCCTGTTTTTAACAGGTGACTATAGAGGCTTTTGCGATCAAGGTCCGATTCGCGAAGTGATACATCTATTATCTCGCACCGCAGTTTGTCAAGCTCTGCCGAGTCGAAATGTGTGGTAGCAAATTCCTCATGATGCTCTCTTATTAGCCACGGGTGGTTTAACACCATGAGAATCAAGAGCTTTTCCCATTTTATCCCACCTGAATTTCCAACTTTGAACATAGCGGTATTTTTCAGGCTTTTTACCCCCGGAAGACTAATTTTCCGTGTGAACTTATCCTTTTTGTCATAAGGCTTTGGCGAATAATCAGAGTGATTCTTTTTTCGGGCCGACTTTTCCAGCGAATGGTCCGGGATGAAGGCCCCGCCCAGCAGTGTCACCAGCCGTTTTTGAAACTCGCGATCATAGTAGCCACGAATGGTCCGGTTGCTGATCCCGGACAGGGTTTCGGCCAGGGATTGTTCCAGCCCCGCCTGCTGTTCCGGGGTGTCGGCTGCCACCGAAACCGTTTTCATATCCCAGATAATATCAATCAGATTGCGCGCCTTTGCCAGAAGATTGCGAAAGGCCTGCGCCCCGTGACCGCCGATATAGCTGTCCGGGTCTTCCTTGTCCGGCAGACGGACGAAACGCAGCGAATGTCCCGCTTTGAGCAGCGGCAATGACTTTTCGGCAACCCGGTATGCGGCCTGAAGCCCGGCCCGGTCACCATCAAAACACATCAGCGGTTCGGGGGCCAGCCGCCATAATTCAATGATCTGATCCTCGGTTACCGCCGTGCCCAGCGGGGCGACGGCATTGGGAAATCCGGCCTGAACCAGCGCAATGACATCCATATAGCCCTCGACCACCAGAACCCGGCCCTTGTCATAAGACGCCTTGCGCGCCCCGGCCAGATTATAAAGCAACCGCCCCTTGTGAAACAGCGGCGTTTCCGGGGAATTAAGATATTTGGCCTTGGCATCCGTGGCCAGTGCCCGGCCACCAAACGCCACCACCCGGCCCTGACGGTCGGTAATCGGAAACATTATCCGGTGGCGGAACCGGTCATAACCGGGTTTTGCTGTGCCGGATTTTGCTGTGCCGGGTTTTGCTGTGCCGGGTTTTCCTGTACCACCGTCATCCGCAAGCCTGATCAGCAGGCCTGCCGTGACCATCATATCCTCGGTAATGCCATCCCTGCTGAGCAGAGCGTCCCGGATGGCGCTACGGTTATCCGGGGCATAGCCGAGGCGGAATTTTTTAATCGTGTCATGGCTCAGACCACGGCGGGTCAGATAGTCCAGCCCCGTTTTACCCGCCTGCGCAGCCAGCCCGCTTTCAAAATATCTGCACGCCGCCTCCATCACATCATAGAGCGATTTTTTCTGTGCCGAACGCTGCCGGTCCTGCGGATTATAGGTCGGCATCTCCAGCCCGGCCTGCCCGGCCAGCCGTTCAACCGTCTCCAGAAAAGACAGGCCCTCGGTCTCGGTGATGAATTTAATGACATCGCCATGGGCGCCACAGCCGAAGCAATGGTAAAATCCCTTGTCATCATTGACGGTAAAGGACGCGGTTTTTTCGCTGTGAAACGGACAGAGGCCGCTATGTTCGTGACCCTTGCGCACCAGCCTGACCCGGCGGGCCACAACGTCGCTGACCATAATCCGGTTTCTTATTTCATCAAGAAAATCTGGTGTAAACCCCATAAGTTTTTTTACGCTTTCACGTCATAAACCAAAGAGAATAAATAGCGGGCCAAAAAACCAGCCCTGACATTCAGCACCAAAATTCAGTACCGTCCCGAAATTCAGCCCCGAACCCAAAAACCAGACCCAAAAATAAAGCCCACCAAATTCAGGCCGGATTCAGGCCAACTTCAGGCCAGATTCAGCCGAGTTCCGACCGGGCAACGGCACTGGCTTTGGAAAAATCCATCTGGCCGGCATATTTGCCTTTGAGTACGGCCATGATCTTGCCAATATCCTTCAGGCCCGTGGCCCCGGTTTCAGCAATGGCTTCCCCGACCGCCGCCGCAATTTCATCATCCGGCATCTGGCGGGGCATGAATTCAGAGATAATATCCATCTCGTCCTGTTCCTGCTGGGCAAGTTCCAGACGACCCGCCTCTTCATAGACCACGACACTTTCCTTGCGCTGCTTGATCATCTTGGACAGAATTTCAAGTACAACCGTATCTTCATCCGGCGGGGAATTCTTATCGGTGCGGGCGGCAATGTCCCGATCCTTGATCGCCGCCAGAATGAGTCGGATTGTCGTCAGGCGGCGCTTGTCCTTGTTCCTCATCGCCACTTTCATGGCGGTGGTAAGCTGATCTCGCAACATATTGTTTTCTTGTCCTTATTTCATAAAAATGCTGGCAATTATAACCCGTTCGTCCGCAAATTCCATTTTTACGAAACAAGGACTCTAGCGCAAAAATACCGGAATTGCAATAGATAATTATCTTTCAAACTATTGATATTAAACGATTTATTTTCTTGAGGATTTGCTTGACCTGAAATGATGCTTCCCCTATGTTCCCGGCAATTTACCTCACGCATCAGGGCTGTTATAGTCGGCGTTATCCACATTCCCGATCATGGCCTGAAAGCAGACAATAATGACTGGCAAAAATATCGACCATAATCCGCCCCACAAAGATATAACCGCCGCGCTGGTTCTTGATGACGGCTCAGTATTCTGGGGCTACGGCATTGGCACCGTTGGCAAAATCGTCGGCGAAGTCTGTTTTAATACCGCCATCACCGGCTATCAGGAAATATTGACCGATCCGTCCTATGCCGGGCAGATCATCACCTTTACCTTTCCCCATATTGGCAATATCGGCACCAATGACAATGATCTGGAAAGCAGCCGTCCGGCGGCCCGCGGACTGGTCATCCGTGAAGACATTACCGTACCGTCAAACTATCGCAGCCGCAATGGCCTGAATAACTGGTGCCGGACCCGGGGGCTTGTCGGCATATCCGGGGTTGATACCCGGCGGCTGACCCGCCATATCCGGATAAACGGGGCACCAAACGGGGTCATCAGTCATAGTTCGGACGGGATTTTTGATATTCCGGCACTGATCCGCGAGGCACAGGAATGGCCGGGACTTGAAGGTATGGACCTCGCCGCGCAGGTATCGTGCACGGAAAGCTATGACTGGGATGAAACCTGCTGGACCCTGAAGGATGGTTTTCAACGCCAGCACAAGCCAGCAGTTCACATCGTCGCCGTTGATTACGGCATCAAGCGCAATATCCTGCGTTGTCTCGCCACCGTCGGTGCCCGCATCACCGTGGTCCCGGCCACCGCGACCGCACAGGATATTCTGTCCCTCAGGCCGGATGGCATTTTCCTGTCCAACGGGCCGGGTGATCCGGCAGCGACCGGCGTCTATGCCATTCCGGTGATTCAACACTTACTCAAAAGCGGCATCCCGCTGTTTGGAATCTGTCTCGGCTATCAGATACTGGCGCTGGCGATCGGAGCAAAAACCGTCAAGATGCATCAGGGCCACCGCGGGGCCAATCACCCGGTCAAGGATTTCACCACCGGGAAAGTGGAAATCACCTCGATGAATCACGGCTTTATCGTTGACAAGGACAGCCTGCCCAAAGGAGCGAAGATCAGCCATATCTCGCTGTTTGACCAGTCACTTTGCGGCTTTGAACTCACGGACAAGCCGGTATTCTCGGTCCAGTATCATCCCGAAGCCAGTCCCGGACCACAGGACAGCCACTATCTTTTTCACCGTTTTATGGACATGATAAAAAATCATGATGGAAAATAATGCCTAAATCCAGCGATATAAAATCCATTCTGATCATCGGCGCCGGCCCGATCATCATCGGTCAGGCCTGTGAATTTGATTATTCCGGCACCCAGGCATGCAAGGCGTTGAAAGAAGAAGGTTACCGGGTGATCCTGGTCAACAGCAACCCGGCGACGATCATGACCGACCCGGATCTGGCCGATGCCACCTATATCGAACCGATCACAGCGGGTTTTATTGAGAAGATCATTGAAAAAGAACGGCCTGATGCGATTTTGCCGACCATGGGCGGCCAGACCGGCCTCAATATGGCGCTGGAACTGGCAAAAAACGGCTGCCTGAAAAAATATAACGTCACCCTGATCGGGGCCACGATCGAAGCCATCAATATGGCCGAAGACAGATTGTTATTCCGCGACGCCATGAAGCGGCTTGGCCTTGATACCCCGCGCAGCCGGGTGGTAAAAACCCTGAAACAGGCGCATGAAGCGCTGGATTATGTCGAACTGCCGACAATTATCCGGCCAAGCTTTACCATGGGCGGCACCGGCGGCGGTATTGCCTATAATATTGAGGAATTTGAACAGATTATCTTAACCGGCATTGATGCCTCACCGGTCGGCGAAGTGCTGGTGGAACAGTCAGTGATCGGCTGGAAAGAATATGAGATGGAGGTGGTCCGTGACCGGGCCGACAATTGCATCATCGTCTGTTCGATCGAAAATCTCGACCCGATGGGTATTCATACCGGCGACAGCATTACCGTGGCCCCGGCGCTGACCCTGAGCGACAAGGAATATCAGATTATGCGCAATGCCGCGATCGCGATATTGCGTGAAATCGGGGTTGAAACCGGCGGCTCTAATGTTCAGTTTGCGGTTAATCCTGAAACTGGCGACCTGATCGTGATTGAGATGAACCCGCGGGTCAGCCGTTCATCCGCCCTCGCCTCCAAGGCCACCGGCTTTCCGATTGCCCGGGTCGCGGCCAAACTTGCGGTCGGCTACACCCTGGATGAGCTGCAAAATGACATTACCGGGGCGACGCCGGTATCGTTTGAGCCGACAATAGATTATGTTGTCACCAAGATCCCGCGCTTTACTTTTGAGAAATTTCCCGGCACCAAGCCAACCCTGACCACGGCGATGAAATCAGTCGGCGAGGCGATGGCGATTGGCCGCTGCTTTGCCGAATCGCTGCAAAAAGCGCTGCGGTCACTGGAAACCGGCCTGACCGGGCTGGATGAAGTCGATATTCCGGGCTATGATCCCGAACGCGGTGACATCAATGCCATCCGCGCGGCACTCGCCAATCCCACCGATAACCGGCTGCTGGTGATGGCGCAGGCGCTGCGGCTGGGGATATCGGTGCAGGATATTCACGCTATTACCAAATATGATCCGTGGTTTATCGACCAGATTAAAAGCCTTATTGAGGTCGAGCGCACGGTCAAAAGCGATGGCCTGCCGACAACCCGGTTTGAGTTTGGCCGCCTGAAAGCTCTTGGCTTTTCCGATGCCAAACTGGCGCAACTGGTCGGTAAAAAGGAAAAATTCGTCACCGCGCTGCGCACGAAACTCGCCCTGCACCCAACCTTTAAACGGGTTGATACCTGTGCTGGCGAATTTGAGGCCAGAACCCCCTATATGTATTCCACTTACGAGCGCGATGCCACAGGCGACAGCGAATGCGAATCAAATCCGACTGCCCGCAAAAAAATCGTTATCCTCGGCGGCGGACCAAACCGAATCGGTCAGGGCATCGAATTTGACTATTGCTGCTGCCATGCGGCTTTCGCCCTCAGTGAGCGCGGCTATGAAACCATCATGGTCAATTGTAATCCGGAAACGGTGTCCACCGACTATGATACTTCTGACCGGCTGTATTTTGAGCCGCTGACCGCCGAAGACACCATTGAACTGATCCGCGCTGAACAGAAAAACGGCGAGCTTCTGGGGGTGATTGTCCAGTTTGGCGGCCAGACCCCGCTTAAATTATCCCATGCGCTGCTGGCGGCCAACATTCCCGTCCTCGGCACATCACCCGACGCCATTGATCTGGCGGAAGACCGGGAAAGATTTAAACAACTGGTTGATGACCTTGAGCTGCGCCAGCCCGACAATGGCCTTGCCACCTGCACAGAGCAAGCGGTGAAAGTCGCGGCAGAAATTGGCTATCCAATCCTGATCCGGCCGAGTTATGTCCTTGGCGGGCGGGCGATGGAAATAGTCTATGACACCGTGTCGCTTGAACGCTATATGACCGCAGCGGTCTCGGTTTCAGGCAACAGTCCGATCCTGATTGACCGCTATCTCGGCGGCGCGACCGAAATTGATGTTGACGCGCTCTGCGACGGCGAAAGCGTCCATGTCGCCGCGATCATGCAACATATTGAGGAAGCCGGTATTCATTCCGGTGACAGTGCCTGTTCGCTGCCGCCATTTTCGCTGAAAGACAGCGTCATTGCCGACATTCACCAACAGACCGAAAAACTGGCTCTGGCCTTGAATATCAAGGGGTTAATGAATGTTCAATATGCGGTCAAGGATGATGTGGTTTACCTGATTGAGGTCAATCCGCGCGCCAGCCGCACCGTGCCCTTCGTCGCCAAGGCGATCGGGGCGCCGATTGCCAAATACGCCGCCCGCATTATGGCCGGAGAGAAAATAGCCGCCTTCACATTCCCGTCCGCCACCCCCCGTCATGTCGCGGTCAAGGAGGCGGTGCTGCCGTTTAACCGCTTTCCGGGAGTCGATGTCCTGCTCGGGCCAGAGATGCGCGCGACCGGGGAAGTGATGGGCATTGATGACAGTTTCGCCCGCGCCTTCCTCAAATCCCAGATTGCCGCCGGCACCCATCTGCCGCTATCCGGCACGGTGTTCATTTCGGTCAAGGATGATGATAAATATAAAATGATCGACCCGGCCCGGGATCTGCTTGCCATGGGCTACAAGGTCGTCGCCACCGCTGGCACCGCGCGTTATCTGCAACATGCCGGGCTTGATATCGAGCGCATTCACAAGGTGCTGGAGGGTCGGCCCCATATCGTCGATGCCATCAAGAATAATGATATTCACCTGATCTTCAACACCACTCAGGGCGCCCAGTCAATTACCGACAGTTACCCACTCAGGCGGACGGCTCTGGTCCATAATATCCCCTATTACACCACTACTCGCGGGGCAATTTCTGCCATGGAGGCAATAAAAGTCTTGAAATCAAGCTCACTTGAAGTTAAACCCCTTCAATCTTATGTAGTCGTCTAGATTCTGTTGACAGTAGTTCGCCGGGTTATCAACGGAACAAACAGGCGCGATAGTGTGTCGCTAACAACAGAAATGACATTATGGTTGAAAAAGTACCCATGACCGTCGAAGGTCATCAATGGCTGGAAGCCGAATTAAAGACGCTGAGGCTTGAAGAACGCCCTGCGGTGATCAAGGCGATTGAAGAGGCCCGCGCCCACGGTGACCTGTCCGAAAATGCTGAATATCACGCGGCCAAGGAAAACCAGGGCTTTATTGAAGCGCGGATCAATGACCTGGAAGGCAAGATCAGCCGCTGTGAAGTCATTGACCCCAAAGACCTGTCCGGTGACAAGGTTATCTTTGGCGCCACGGTAAAACTTGCGGATGAAGATGACACCATCTTCCGCTATCAGATTGTCGGCATTGACGAGGCTGATGTCCCGGCGGGCAAAATATCCTTCATTTCGCCAATCGGCCGCGCCCTGATCGGGCGCAAAGTCGGTGACGAAATCGAGGTCAAAACCCCGCGCGGCGAAATCTATTACGAAATCACCAAAATAGACTTTATCTGATAATTCCATATCATTATCTGATAATCCCAGGCCATTATCCAAAGGGTGAAGCCGCCGGGTGAGATAAAATAACGCGCTGTTCAGTCACATTCCCGCCCATCACCCCTTCCACAGCAAGCAGGAACGCGGGCGGAAGCCAGACAAGAAACCTCACGATCTCAAAGCCTGTATTCCCTGATGGAACGGGGTCTATAATGGATATGATCCCACGTTTTCCCGTGTGGCCAATAGATTATTAGGTGGCTTGTTCATAAAATTTTCTTCGGTGCTTCTCCAAAAAGATTTGGTCCGGTAAAAACCGACTTGGCAATTCAAGCCTACCGGTCTCAACTCGTTCCAGCTCTCGTCTTGCTACAGCTGGCACATGGGGGGCAATTTCCATTCGATAGTCTTCATTAAAGGTTATCAGATGCCGGTCGAAGGCGCGGTCATGCAGGGCGTTTAGGCAGATACCATTCGAGGGGTTGACGCGGTTTTGTGGATCGTCTTTCCAGGCAACGATATGGCTAGCATTTAACAGGCGGCTATCCTCTATACCCGTTAATGCGCAACGCCCGCGGTATGACGTTAAGATAATTTTACGGAAGAAATACTGGCCAATTCTTTGAGTGGTTTCAACCCGGCGTTCACCCGCGCTTGCAAACTCGACAGCCGGTGCTGTCACGCCTTGCGGCTGCTGTGGTTGGCGGTGAATGCTGACATAAGGCGACGAAGGCCGCGTCTGATTTTCATATGCTTCAAGCACGCTATTTGGCTCAACAAGGAACTCATCCCATACCTGCCTATCCATCTTGCTGGCATTGGCCATACCCTTTTGCGAGATGCTGGTATCAAGAGCGGCTAAATTGCTTAGTTTTAACGCCACGGCGCTTGGGGTGCGACCAAGACGATCAGCCAGATTAATAATATCAGGATTGTGGCTATGGAAGCGGCCAAAATCCGTCACAAGATAAAGCGCCAGCGCGTGGCACACTTCATCTTTTGCCCAATTCCGACGTACTCCCAATTTTACCTCCCTAAACTTTCACCTCAGATCAATCTTCGCGGGCGGTTTTTCTGAGATGATAATCAGTCATATTTTGACCTGTGGCACTGCCGTATAAAACCACCCTATCAGTTTTTTCCGCCACCCAAAAGATAAAAGTATAGTAGTGTATTGTCCCTGAATTACCCTAAAACATCCAGCCGGTTGGGTTGGGGTGGGGTTCTTTCTGGTCGAGCGATTTCAGGCCCTTGATACAGCGCACAATCAGCCAGATCACCCAGAATAACATGACAAACCAGCCAATGGCCACAAAGGCCAGTATGGCCCCGATCACCATGTATAATCCACCAATCCAGAATGTTCTGATCTGAAATTGGTAATGACTCTTTAACCAGTCCGGGGCATCGCTCCTGTTAACATAGGCGATAACCACCCCTATGATCCCGGTGATACCGGCGACAAGCCCGACAAGATACAGAACATAGACTATCTTCACCGTGCCTGCTGCCGATGTATTATCCTGTGTTGCGGCTTCATTCATCTGTTTTTCCGGTGCTATGTTGCCTGTCGGCTATGGTCAGGAGGCCCCACTGTCTATTCCTCAACCTCCCCCACAGGAACCCCATGCTGCTTTTTGGCACAGCGGATGCTCAGTGATGTTTTAACGCTGTCAACATTGGGAGCGGGGGTTAATTTAGTGGTCAGGAAAGTCTGAAACTGGGCCAGATCACGGGCCACTATTTTCAGGATAAAGTCAATCTCGCCATTAAGCATGTAAGTCTCGCGTACCAGCGGCCATGCCGCCACCAGCTGCTCAAATGCCCTGAGGTCACATTCGGCCTGACTATGCAAGCCAACCATGGCAAAAACCGTCAGGCCAAAGCCCATCGCCTCGGCATCAAGATCGGCATGATAGCCCCGGATAAATCCGGCCTCTTCCAACGCCCGGACCCGCCGGAGACACGGCGGCGCCGTAATCCCGACCTTCTCCGCAAGATCAACATTGGTAATGCGACCGTTGTCCTGAAGATTTTCCAAAATCCGGCAATCGATATCATCCAGCTTGACATGGTGCATTCCGCCTGTTCCTTACAACAAATTTCAATTTTTTCTCACGGGCCATAGCCCAAATATTTCGAAATAAAATTTCTTAATTTTGACATATTATATTATAAATTATGCAATTTACACAATAAAATACAGTTTCTTATCCTGTAAAGACCAATCATATGATTCCCCTGCCGGAGGGAAACTATCTTTTAGCTGGCTTTCAATTTTAAAAAAAGCTATATTTTCACTTGGAGAGTATTATCATTATTACAGGTCAGAAAACCAGAACGGTGTCCGGTATTATGTTCAGTATTATGCCCGATGTGGTGACGGCACCATGACGGTCGCAGAAGTACCGTTACCGCCCGTTGGGAAACAAAACCGGGTGCAGAAAAAAACTCAATTTGATGACAGAATTCGCAATCTGATTACCCTCGCGCAGGATGAATCCGAGCATAGCAGAAGCTTGTTATTTTCCCATATCTGTGATCTTTTCCTTCAGGGGAGACCGATGGCCTCTGCGGTTCAGGTCCGGATGCTGACAGAAATATTAAACGAACTTCTCAGTCAGGTGACCCTGTCCGTGCGTCAGGAGGTCGCCACCACCCTGTGTTCCGTGACCGGCCCCCCCGAAGAGCTGGTTAGCATTATGTGCGAGGATGTGGTTGAAGTATCCGGACCATTGCTTGAAAAGGTAATTCTGCCTGATGAGAAACTGATTCATATCATTCGCTATGGGACCGAGGCCCACAGAATTCATATTTCCCGGCGCTTTGGCCTGTCCCCGCTGGTCCGTCATGAACTGGACCGGGCTTATCAGCAGTCGCAAAGCTCGCGGTTGATCTACAGTCTGAATGAACTTGATAAACAGGCCGAGCATCCGATGCCGGATATGGACGAGGCAACAACCGCGAATATTCTTGAACTGTTGCGCGCCCAGCATATCCACAATCTGTATCCGGGGCCGGGCCTGGAATCCGGGCCAAAATCAGGGCCAGAGATGGGGCCAAAACCCGGGCCAGAGATGGGGCCAAAATCAGGACCAGAGTCAGGACCAGAATCAGGGCTGAAATCCATTCCGGAAACGGCGATAACAACAGAGCCGGAAACAAATACTGACCGGCCGTTTAGCCAGCCCGCAACAGAATATCCCCGTCAGCCGGATATGGCGACAAATGACCGGCGTGACAACCGGGA
>JAADGA010000196.1 GCA_013152615.1 Alphaproteobacteria bacterium | reverse complement strand
TTGCTCTAACTTCACTTGCCCGGAACAACAGGCAGGGCTTTTCCATTTATTGTCCTGTGACCATTCTTCATGTCAAAGCGGGTGGAATAGTCGGTGCCATTGCGCTTGAGATAGCCTCTGGCGACGAAATTCTGCAATAAAATCATGGTGCGGCTATTGACTGCCTTGTCAAGCCGTGGTTTGGATATGCGGCTTATATCGACGCCTCTTGCCGCCATTCGTCTTTTAAAGCCGATGGCAATTATTGCGGTCGCGAGCTTGGTGTTAAAATTGAGATTAGCCCGCGCTATCAGCCGCTTATTTAGCTCAAGCGGGTTCGACAACTGTTGGATATTTTCAAGTTCCTGACCGTTGAAGGTAACCATGCCATTGCTTTTCAGCACCCCGCCACCCAATGAAAAATCAAGCTCATTGATGATAAGTTCAGGTGATTTCTTGAGTATTTTTTCACCGATACGGGTGGAAATGGCCTGAATTCTGGCGGCGGTTTGTTGCGGGGTTAACGGCGTGCCTTTGGTGGTCTGATAGACATCCTGAATGGATTTTATATAGTCGGTCATGGCGGCAATATCGAGATGATTGACATCAAGATTCATCTGAAAATCTTTCAGGCTGACATCCGCAGCAACCAATGCGGCCAGACGGCTTTGCCAGTGCATGGTCAGCGCCGTGTCATTTTCCTTGTCAAGGGTGTAATTACTGGTGACGCCCTCAAGCGAAAATAATGGCTTGTTCGGCACCGAAATTGACAGTTTGCCAAGTGAGACTGTTCCTTTTCCCAACCAGAGATATTTATTTATCCTGCTGCCACTGAACGCCGTATCTATTTGCTTCAGAATGATGGTGGTTTTTGCAATATTAGCGGAAAATTTATTGATTTTCGCCCGGGCGTTATAGTGATCAAGGGCGGAATTGAGGCTGATATTTATCTCCATCCCGGTAAAGTTGGAATGATCTGTGGTGAATGCCGGGCTGTTCAGGGTAATTTTGCTTGCTCCGCGGTAAGATACCGTGGCGAACAGGTTAATCAGGCCGGTGGTTTTTGCTTTCTGTTTGACGCTGTTACTGCCGGTATTTTGCAAATGTCCGGACAGGGTTAACAGATCAAAATCAATCCCGTCTTGCAGGATGATCGGGCCATGGTCAATGGTAACATCAAATATCAGCCCTTTTTTCAGCAGGGTTAACATGCCCCGGTCATCTTTCTTTACTGATTTCTCCAGAATATTCAGGGTATGCTGATCCAGACCATAAGCGATAACGGCGTGAGAGCTGAACCAGCCCTGATCATATTTGCTGATTTTGAGAGTATAGCCCGGCATTTGGGATATTTGGTTGGCCATTTGCGTTATCTTATTCCGGGCAATGTTCCCGATAATATAGGGCACGGTGCCAAGGGCCAGGATGATAACGATAATAAGGCTCAGGAATTTTTTGTTTTTCACAGGCGTTCTCCCAATTTTTCTGTTAATTTATTCAAGCAACTATAAACTATATTATTCTGCCGTCACTTGATATTTGCACCAGGGGCTATTAGCTTTGAATTTTGGGAAATAACACTATGTTGATTATGATTTTTTTGTCATTGGTGCCGGGTCCGGCGGGGTTCGGGCAAGCCGTATGGCGGCGAGTTACGGTGCTAAAGTCGGCATATGCGAAGACTACCGGGTCGGTGGCACCTGTGTGATCCGGGGCTGCGTGCCGAAAAAACTGTTTGTCTATGCCGCGGAATATTCATCCCATTTCAGTGATGCGCCCGGCTTTGGCTGGTCGGCGGCAGATCATAATTTTGACTGGCCGTCCCTGATTGCCGCCAAGGACAAGGAAATTGACCGTCTGAACGGGCTTTATATCGCCAATCTGAAAAATCATAATGTCGAAATTATTCAGGCCCGGGGCCGCTTGCGGGACAGGCATACGGTCGAACTCACCTCGGCTGCGGGCAAGAGGAATATCACCGCCGATAAAATCCTGATTGCCACCGGTGGCTGGCCGCAAATGCCGTCGGTGCCGGGGATTGAATATGCCATTAGCTCTAACGAAGCCTTTCATCTCGATCAATTTCCGGAGAGGGTCGCGGTGGTCGGTGGCGGCTATATCGCGGTTGAATTTGCCGGGATATTCAATGGCCTCGGCGCGACCACCCATCTTCTGTACCGCGGGGAACAGATTTTACGTGGCTTTGACCGCGATATTACCGACAAGCTCAACGAAGAAATGGGCAAAAAGGGGGTTGATGTCCGGGTTCATACCAGGGTGACCGCGATTACCAAAACGGCTGATGGCCTGAGCCTCGCGCTGTCGGATGGCACCGTGCTTGGCGTTGATGTGGTGATGTATGCCACTGGCAGGGTAGCGAATTCACGCAATATCGGACTGGAGGATATCGGGGTTGAGCTGAAGCCCGGTGGCGCGATTATCGTCGATGAAAATTATAAAACTTCGGTGGATAATATTTTTGCGCTTGGTGATGTGATCGGCAGGGTTCAGCTGACCCCGGTCGCGATCAAGGAAGGTGCGGCGCTGGCGGCGACACAATTTAACGATACGCCCACGGTGGTGGATTATGGGAATATCCCGACTGCGGTGTTTTCCCAGCCGCCAATCGGCACCATCGGCCTGACCGAAGCCGAGGCGGTGGCAGAATACGGTGATGATATTCATATTTATAAATCTGAATATAAATCAATGAAATTCACCCTGAGCGGCCGGCCCGAACGATCGCTCATGAAGATGATTACTCAAGCCTCGACCGACCGGGTGATCGGAATTCATATGATCGGGCCGGATGCCGCCGAGATTATTCAGGGTCTTGCCATTGCGATGAACTGCGGCGCGACCAAGGCCCAGTTCGATATGACGGTCGCGGTCCATCCATCGTCGGCAGAAGAATTTGTTTTGATGAAATAATTATTTTATTATACGCGTACGCTGGTATAAGACCCCTTTACGGCTAAGGAATGGACAGAATTATGACGCAGAAATGGACCCCGGGAAGCTGGCGCACCAAGCCAATCCGACAGGTGCCGCACTATCCTGATCAAGCAGAGCTGGCCCGGGTTGAGGCGAAGCTTGGCGTCTGCCCGCCGCTGGTATTTGCCGGTGAGGCCCGACGGCTGATGTCGCAACTCGGCGATGTTGCCGAAGGCCGGGCATTTTTGCTTCAGGGCGGCGACTGCGCCGAAAGCTTTGATGAATTTCATGCTGACAATATCCGCGATACCTTTCGGGTGCTGTTGCAGATGTCGGTCGCCATGACCTTTGCCGCCGCCTGTCCGGTGATCAAGGTCGGGCGCATGGCCGGTCAGTTTGCCAAGCCGCGCACCACGGATATTGAAACGGTGGACGGGGTCGAACTGCCGAGCTATCGCGGCGACATCATTAATGGCCTTGAGTTCAGCGCACAATCCCGCATCCCCGATCCAAAACGGATGCTGAGAGCCTACAGCCAGTCGGCGTCGACGTTGAATCTGCTCCGGGCCTTTGCTCAGGGGGGCTATGCCAACCTCCATAAAGTCCATCAGTGGAATCTGGAATTTGTCAAGAATAACCCGGCGGCGGAACGCTATACCGATATGGCCAACCGCATTGACGAGGCCCTGCGTTTCATGCGCGCCTGTGGTGTTGATGCCGATACCCGGGAATTGAGCGGCACCGATTTCTATACTTCTCATGAGGCGCTGCTGTTATGGTATGAACAGGCCCTGACCCGGGTTGATAGCACTAGCGGGCGCTGGTATGATACCTCCGGCCATATGTTATGGGTTGGCGACCGCACCCGTATTCTGGGCGAGGCCCATATCGAGTTTCTGTCCGGGATAGCCAATCCGATCGGGGTAAAGGTCGGGCCGACCACGAATCTGGATGAGCTTATTCGTATTCTTGACCGGCTTAACCCCAAAAATGAGCCGGGACGGATTACCCTGATCTGCCGCATGGGCGCGGATTTGCTGGAAGAGAAACTGCCGCCGGTCATCCGCCGGATCACCCGGGAAGGGGCCGCGGTTGTCTGGTCGTCCGATCCAATGCACGGCAATACCATAAAAACCTCTACCGGCTTTAAAACCCGGCCATTTGAGCGGGTGCTGGCGGAAATTCGCCGGTTTTTCCGGGTTCACCGGGCCGAGGGCAGCTATGCCGGTGGCATTCATTTTGAAATGACCGGGCAGAATGTTACCGAATGCACCGGCGGTGCCGAGGCGATTACCGATGACAAGCTTGCCGACCGTTACCGGACCTTTTGCGACCCGCGGCTGAACGCCGGTCAAAGCCTTGAACTCGCCTTCCTGATTGCGGAAAGTTTAAAGGAAGAACGTCAGGCCCTGGCCCGGAAGGAAGCGGCACTGGCCTGATTTTCCAATCTGAAGGGTTTTTCCGGATCATGAACCAGTTGAACATCACGCTTGCGAGCATTAATCCGACAGTTGGCGATCTATCCGGCAATTATGACCGGATTATCGCGGCCCGTGCGGCGGCCGGGGACTGTGATCTGGTGGTGTTTAACGAATTATGCCTGATCGGTTATCCGCCCGAAGATATTGTCCTTAAAGGTGTATTTCAGCGGGCGGCGATGGATTATGTCAGCCAGCTTGCAGATGCCTCTGCCGATGGTGGTCCGGCGCTGCTGATCGGGTCATGCTGGACGGCAGAGCAGCGGTTATACAATGCGGCAATTCTGCTGGACGGCGGCAGGATAGCCGCGATCAGATATAAGGTTAACCTGCCCAATTATGGTGTTTTTGACGAAAAACGTATTTTTGTCAGTGGCCCGATGCCGGATCCTGTCGATTTCAGGGGGGTGAAGCTTGGCATTATGACCTGTGAAGACATGTGGTTTCAGGAGGTTCCGGCCCATCTGGCCGGGAGCGGTGCCGAAATCCTGATTGCGCCCCACTGTTCACCGTTTGAGAAGGGCAAACCGGCACGACGGCTCGGCATTGCCCGCGACCGGGTCCATGAAACCGGGTTGCCGCTGATCTATGTCAATCAATATGGCGGTCAGGATGAACTGGCCTTTGATGGCGGCAGTTTCTGTCTTGATCATCAGGGCGAGCTGGTGCAGCAGTCCGCGAGCTGGACTGAGACGCTGAGCCTCACCCGCTGGCAACGCCAAGGCGGCAGAATGCAGTGTCAGCCAACAGATATTTTCCCGGTTCCCGAGGGCTATGCCGCCATCTATCAGGCGATGGTCACCGGACTGCGCGATTATGTCGGTAAAAATCATTTTCCCGGGGTTATCCTTGGCATGTCCGGCGGCATTGACAGTGCCTTCAGCGCGGTGGTCGCCGTCGATGCGCTTGGGCCGGAAAAGGCTCATCTGGTGATGATGCCGTC
>JAADGA010000195.1 GCA_013152615.1 Alphaproteobacteria bacterium | reverse complement strand
AGTAATTTTTCTGCCGTCAAGAAACGCGCCGCCACCGCTTTCCGCCATCGCCATCCGGCCCGGGACCGGCAGATATATCCATGCGGCCACCGCCACGCCCGCGCGCAGTTCCACCACCATCAGGGCAAATTTATCATCCCCCCGGATAAAATTATTGGTGCCGTCAACCGGATCAATCAGAAAAGCCCGGTCGGCAGCACTAACCGCTGCTAACAGCGCCGGCCTTTCCGCAATAGATTCTTCGCCGCCAACCACAGCCTCCGGGAACAGCCGGGTCAATGCTGCCGTCAGCGCTATTTCCGCTTCAATATCGGCAATAGACACCATATCCCCCGGTGACTTTGCCGTAACCTCACCCGCTTGCAGATTGTTAAAGCGCGGCAGCACTTTTTCCTGTGCGACCTGAATAATGATATCATGGACAAGATCGAGGCTCATGACACAAGCCTGCCCGCAAACGCCGGGTCCTTTTCGATGCGCGTGCGCAGTCCGGCCGCGATTCGCGCGGTAAGAATGGTCTCCTCCGCCCGATCCTCGCGGTCAATGACCTCACCATGACTATACAGCCACGCCATCGCCGCACCCTGATCATGACGATAGGCAATTTTCACGGTTTTGCTGCCCTGTGCCAGTCTCTCCATCAATTCCAGTCTGAACTGGTCACAGCCCTCGCCGCTGATTGCCGACAGCAGGCTGACATTCTGGCGCAGTGCTGCCTGATTTTCGATATTCTGCCGCTGGTCATCATCCAGAAGATCACTCTTGTTCCATACCTCGTGAATCAGGCAATCCGGACCTTCTTCCAGCCCGAGAGAGCCCAGAACATCCAGGACATCCGCCTTCTGGGCCTCACTATCGGCATGGGAAATATCGCGGACATGCAGGATGAGATCGGCGGCCACTACATCTTCCAGTGTCGCCCTGAAAGCGGCAACAAGTCCGGTCGGCAGCGCCGAAATAAAGCCGACGGTATCGGACAATATCGCTTTTTTACCCGGTGCCAGCTCAAATTCGCGCATGGTCGGATCAAGGGTGGCAAACAGCATATCCGCCGCCATCACCTCTGCATTGGTCAGACGGTTGAACAGAGTTGATTTACCGGCATTGGTATAGCCGACCATTGCCACCACCGGATACTGGCTTTTCCGGCGGCCCTGACGATGAAGGGCACGGGTTCGGCTGACGGCCGCCAGTTGCTTCCTGATCCGGGCAATGCGGTCGCCGATCTGGCGACGGTCGGATTCAATCTGCGATTCGCCCGGACCACCAAGGAAGCCAAAACCGCCACGCTGACGTTCCAGATGGGTCCATGACCGCACCAGACGGCTTTTCTGATAGCTCAGATGGGCCAGTTCCACCTGTAGCACCCCTTCTCTGGTCTCGGCCCGTTCCCCAAAAATTTCCAGAATAAGGCCGGTTCGGTCAATGACCTTGACCTTGAGCAATCGTTCAATATTGCGCTGCTGGCCCGGGGTCAGATCGCAATCTATGATGATTACCTCAATATCCTTACGGGATATTATATCGACAAGCTCCAGTAACTTACCCCGGCCAATATAGGTTGCCGGCACCAGCTTTGACAGCGGCAAAAGGGTCGCCTCGACCACCGTCAGCCTGAGCGCATCGCACAGACTGACCGCCTCGTCAAGCCGCGCCGCCGGGGTCCTTGAAAAGGACGCGGCCGCATAACGGGCTGCTCTTGTCGTCAGCCAGGGATGCAAAACAACAACGTTCGCCCCGGCGACATGGTCGGGGGAATGCTCGCCGTCCTGATGTGACTTGCCCCAATCCAGCGCTATTTTTTTGTTGCGGAACTCCAGAGCGTGGGAATCAGGGGATTCTATCATGAACAGGCTTGGTTTTAATCCTGACTTTCGCCATCGGACCCCTCAAACAAGGTAATTGGTCCCCCCGGCATTATCGTCGAGATCGCGTGCTTGTACACCAGTTGAACGCTGGAATCGCGCCGCAGGAGAATACAAAAATTATCAAACCAGGTAATGATGCCCTGCAACTTTACCCCGTTAACAAGGAAAACAGTAATCGGTGTTTTGTTTTTACGGATATGATTTAGGAATGAGTCCTGTAAATTGTGGTTTTTTTCAGACATTTATACATCCATTCTTATATTTATTATGGTATTTTTATATTTATTATGGCTTATTTTTGTTTTTCAAAACAAATCACTAGCAGCCATAGTTTATCACAGGTCGAGCATTGTTTAAACTACTAGATTAAACTATTTTCTGCCTATTATCCGCTTTTGGCCAAGCCAGCCCCTGACCGGGCCAGCTTTTGCTCATTGCCAGCTTTTGGCCGGGTCAGCTCTTGGCCGGCAGGATTGTCCGCAGATGCAGTTCCCGCAGTTGTTTCGATGACACTTCTCCGGGGGCCTTCATCATCAGGTCTTCCGCCTTCTGATTCATCGGGAAAATAATAACCTCGCGGATATTGGGCTCATCGGCAAGCAGCATCACAATGCGGTCAACCCCGGGGGCAATGCCACCATGGGGCGGGGCACCGTATTTAAGCGCGTTAAGCATGCCCGAGAACCGCTCCTCAACCACGGACTTGTCATATCCGGCAAGCTCGAACGCCTTGTACATGATCTCGGGCTTATGATTACGAATCGCCCCGGATGACAGTTCGATACCATTGCAGACGATGTCATACTGATAGCCCAGAATATCTTCCGGCTTCATATTTTCCAGCGCTTCCAGCCCGCCCTGGGGCATCGAAAACGGGTTGTGGCTGAAATCCAGCTTGTTTTCGACCTCGTCATATTCATACATCGGAAAGTCAACGATCCAGCAGAATTTAAACTCGTCATCACTGATAAGCTCCAGATCTTCGCCGACTTTGGTCCGGGCGAATCCGGCGAGTTTTGCCGCCTCCGGGGCCGCACCACAGGCAAAGAAAACCCCGTCATTATCCTCAAGGCCCACTATCTGCCGCAACTGTTGCAGCCGGGTTTGATCAAGATTCTTGGCAATCGGCCCCAGCGCCTCGCCGTTCTTGAACCGGATATAGCCGAGACCGGCATAGCCCTCGGACCGCGCCCAGTCATTCATCTTGTCAAAGAAGCTGCGCGCCTTGGCACCACCGGCTCCGGGGGCGGGAATGGCGCGCACAACGGCACCCTTGTCAATCGCACCGGCAAAAATGCCAAAACCCGAGCCGCGAAAGACCGCAGTGACATCGCTGATTTCGACCGGATTCCTGAGGTCAGGCTTGTCATTGCCATATTTAAGCATGCTATCTTTAAAGGCAATGCGCGGAAACGGCGACGGGGTGACTTTCTTGTCGGAGAATTGTTTGAACAACCCAATCATCAGTGGCTCCAGCGCGGCAAACACATCTTCCTGGGTGACGAATGACATCTCGACATCAAGCTGGTAAAATTCACCGGGCGAGCGGTCGGCCCGCGCATCCTCGTCGCGAAAACACGGGGCGATCTGAAAATAACGATCAAAACCGGCAATCATCAATAATTGCTTGAACTGCTGCGGTGCCTGCGGCAAAGCATAGAATTTACCGGGATGCAACCGGCTCGGCACCAGAAAATCCCGCGCGCCTTCGGGGGAACTCGCGGTCAATATCGGGGTTTGATATTCCCGAAAGCCCAAGTCAACCATGCGTCGGCGAATACTGGAAATAACATCTGACCTGAGGACAATATTTTTATGGAGCCGCTCACGGCGCAAATCGAGAAAACGATAGGTCAGACGAATATCCTCGGGATACTCCTGTTCGCCAAATACCGGCAGTGGCAATTCGGCCGCCGCCGACAGAATATCCAGATCGTCAACAACCAGTTCAACC
>JAADGA010000194.1 GCA_013152615.1 Alphaproteobacteria bacterium | reverse complement strand
AGCCGCAGGCGAGTGATCAGGTCGTCATAGGTCTTCTTGCCGAATTTTTCCCGCCGCGCCTTATGCAGGATTGTTGGCCGGGGCCACGGCACCCGGTCAAATATGCACAGCCGCAGCGCGGAACCGGGGACATCAACGCCGTCACGAACCGCATCGGTGCCAAGCAGGCAGCTATCCTCCACCTCCCGGAAAATATCAATTAAGGTAGCGATATTGATCGGGTCAACATGCTGGGCATAAAGCGGGATATGCTGCTGTTCCAGTGAATGTGCGAGCCGTTGATGGACGCCGCGCAGGCGGCTGATGGCGGTAAAAATCCCGAGCGCCCCGCCGCCGGCTGCCAGCATCAATTCCCGGTAGGCGGCGGCAAGCTGGTCAAGGCTGTGCTTGTTGAGATCATTAACGATCAATATCCGGCTTTGTTCGGCATAGTTAAAGGGTGATTTCAGGCTTTGGCGCCGGGGCGGACTGATCATATGGGCGGCACCGGTGCGAATTTCGGCGGCCTGCCATTCGGCATCAGGATCAGTATCATCGCTGCGGTCCCGTAACGTTGCCGAGGTAATAACGACCCCCTGAGCCGGTTTCAACACGGTCTCGGCAAAGGGCAGGCTCGGGTCGATCCAGTGGCGGTGCATGCCGACATCGACTTCCCGGCCCTGATTGCGCTCCAGCTCAAACCAGTCAACACAGGGGGCGTCCAACGGGTCGTTGCCGGTGAATTTTGCCAGCATCGCTATCCAGCTCCCGCTGAGAATATCAGCGCGCAGACCCAGGGTGCGGGCAACGGATTCGAGCCGCCCGCGGCTGGCACTGTCAAGCTCCGCCGCCGCTGTATCCAGTTTTTTCAACAGGATTGCCGCCAGTTTTTTCAGCAGTTTCCCAAGATCGCCAAGCGCGGCATGGAGCGTCTCTGCCGCGGCTGTCAGATCGGAACTGACCTGATCCGCCGGGGTTTCCGAACTGTGATGCCGGTTTTTACCCTGTGTCCGGGCAAAAATCTGTTGGCGCACCAGACTAAGAAACTTTTCCATCGGGCCATAGCCATTTTGGTCGATGATACGGCCATGCCAGCCATCCGCTGGCAGGCAGCGGGCGGCGGTAATCACCTGTTCCAGCAGCTGCCGGGCGTCGTCATCCCCGGCGATCAGGTCTTCAACCCGGCCTTTCAGTCCCTTGCCCCGGCGGCGCGACTGTTCGGCCCCCCTGATCCAGCGGCGCAGTTCCCGCCCCTCCTGCCCGGTCAGATGAGCGGAAAAAACACTGTCGGCGGCATCAAACAGATGATGACCCTCATCAAAGACATAACGATTCGGCAGGTCACTATCACCGGCGCGGTGACTGGCCTGAATCATAACCAGCGCATGATTGGCAATTACCAGATCGGCGGTCCGGGCCTTGCGCTGGATTTTTTCGATATAGCAGCGCCGGTAATGGGCACAGGCGGAATAGACGCATTCGCCGCGCCGGTCGGTTAATTGGCCAAGACGGCCCGCATCGAAAATTTCGCCAAGCCAGGCCGGAAAATCGCCGCCGACCATATCGCCGTCACGGCTGTATCTGGCCCAGCGTGCCACCAGCCCGAGCAGGATTTTAGCGGATGTGTCAATGGCGCTCTGGCTGAGTTCCTGAAGATTGAGCAGGCACAGGTAATTCTCCCGGCCTTTACGAATGACAATTTTCTGTTTTTTGATTTCCGGGTCGGGATAGAGCCGGGTTAATTCCTGATCCAGTTGCCGTTGCAGGTTTTTGGTATAGGTGGTGAGCCAGACGGTGCCGTCGTTTTTTTCCGCCCACAGGCTGGCCGGGGCGATATAGCCAAGGGTCTTGCCAATTCCGGTTCCGGCCTCGGCAAGAATTAAGCGCGGTTCTTCGGCTCTTTCCGGTGGTCCGAAGGCCTCGGTGGCAAGGGCGGTATATTGCTGCTGATTCCGGCGATCTTCGGCATCCGGCCCCAGCATATTATGCAGCCGGGCGAGGCTTTCCGGCTCGCTGACCGCCATGACCCCGGCGGGCGGGGACGGTGCCACCTCCTGCCATTCAGGCAGGCTGTTCCAGACCTGATGAGAATGCTGATCAGCGGCTGGGCCAAGCGCACCGATAATCAGCGGCCCCCACGGCCAGCCGGTCGCCGCCATCTGCTGTGCCTCGGCGGCGGCACCCTCGGCAAAAGGATAATCCGGCCGGCCAAGCTGATGAAACAGCTTTCGGGCCGCCTGCAGGATAATCACCGCATCCTGCTCCGGACTATTATCGCCGGGGTCAAGCTCAAGCGCCTGCGCCAGACCAAAAGGCAGCGGCAGACAAAATTCCGCTGGCCGGATAAAGGCGAAAAGCTCCAATATATCGCAGGCGGTGAAACGGGGATTGCCAAGCCGCCGCGCGGTCACCCGGCGATTGCAGACCATCATGGTTTTATCGTTGACGGCGGCCTTCAGCTCAGGCGGAGTATAGTCCGCGACCTCGCCGTCAGCGCTCAGGATAACCCCCCGTTCCGGCCCGACAACCAGCACGTCCAGTCGGGACAGGGCCGCAAAAGGATCAGGAAAATTAAACAGTGGCTCGGTCATTCAGGATCAGAACTCATTTGAGTATAAAATTAGACTTGGGAATATAAAATCAGACCCGGGAGTATAGAATTAAAACCAGAATTCTATTATCGGGCCGTAGCGTAAGTGAATTAGGATCATTCTCCCTATGACATAACATGGTCAGTTTTGATTAACGAAACTGATCCAATGGCAGGGAAATAACCCATGGCTGAACTATACGCTGGCCATGATATATCTGACAAGAGAATAAATATCCGCCGTGTCAACGGCCCCGGTTAATGGGCCGGTTCGGTAAAGTAGGGGACGACGGGTCAGGACTCGCCCTGTTTCTCTGCTATGACAAAATATTTTTTTCCGCTATACAGCAATATCCCGCCGACAGGCCCGATCACGCCGATAACTGTAGCCAGAGAATAGGGCAGTGCGGCATCATTGTGAAATATAAAATCCGTTAACAGCGGAACGAACATTGGGCCGACAAAGCCGCCCAGCAAACCGATAAATACAATGTATATTGCCCCGGCCTGCCCGCGCAGGCGGCCCGGGGTAATCGCCATAAGAGCGGCAGGACCAAGCACAAGCGGCATGGCAAAGAGAAAAACCGTAATAATTATGGCAAGAAAAGCCATATCCGCTTTACCGGAAAGAATACCGGCAAAACTCACCGGGGCCATCAGAAAACCGCAAATAGCCATCACCCTGATTTTTGCATCCTGATACCCCCTTGTGAAAAAATAACGTTCCACCGAGCCGGCAAGCAGCGAGCCGCCAACACCGCCAAATAATATCGCACTGCCAAAGCCGAGACCAATCTGCCGGAAATCCCAGCCATAAATACGCATGAACATCGCCGGTCCCCAGGCATTTATCGATGAGGCCACGGTGCCGATACAGGCCATACCAAGGAATATGGCCGAATAAGCGCGCCAATGCTGACGGATAAAGCGAAACACTTCCGCCAGCTCAAATTTTCCATCCCCACTATGCCTTTTCGGTTCCTTGATCATCCCAACCAGCGGCAAGATGAAAAACCCCGGCAGACCGACCAGAATAAACGCCATCTGCCATGTCTTCAGCGTGCCGACAAGAGGTAACGTCACCCCCTTTCCCGACGCGACCATTTCTATGATTGTGCCGCCGATAATCAGCGCAAGGCCGCCACCAATATGGGTCCCGCTCAAAAAAACACCAAACGGTTTTGTCCGCTTGTCCCTGGGGAAATAGTCACTGATCAGCGTCATTGTTATCGGCCCAAGTCCCGCCTCCCAGGTGGCGACGCCGATGC
>JAADGA010000193.1 GCA_013152615.1 Alphaproteobacteria bacterium | reverse complement strand
TGTTTCCTGATATTTTTGCCGCTTTCCTGATATTCAGGGTTTGTTAGGTCCGACTCATGGGAACCACTATATATGCTGATGTCAAGAGAAGGAAGCCACAATATATATGAAAAAAGAGCTATTTCCCGGTGATTTATTGTAATAGACTTTTCATCGGTCAATTAACTATAATCAAAAAATTGTACGAGGATAGCCAAATGAGGATTAACCGCCGCTTTACGTCACCAGATCAGTCACCCTATCATGGAATCGACTTCAGGACGGCCGACAGTGAAATTCGTAATCCGGACGGAACTGTTGTTTTCGCCCTGAAGGGATTCGAGGTCCCGGCGGCGTGGAGTCAGGTTGCCGCAGATATCCTCGCCCAGAAATATTTCAGAAGATCCGGGGTTCCCCGTTGCCTGAAGCCGCTGGAAGAAGATAATATTCCGGCCTGGTTGCGGCGCAATGTTGTTGATGAATCCGCCCTGGAAAGACAGCCCGTGGAACAGCGTTATGGTTCGGAAACCAGTGCCAGACAGCTATTTGACCGGTTGGTGGGAACCTGGACCTATTGGGGCTGGAAAGGCGGCTATTTTACTGCGGAATCAGATGCCCGTACTTTTTTCGATGAACTGCGTTATATGCTGGCGACCCAGATGTGCGCGCCAAATTCGCCCCAGTGGTTCAATACCGGGCTGAACTGGGCTTATGGCATTGATGGTCCGGCACAGGGTCATTATTATGTTGACCATGAAAGTGGCGAGCTGACCAAGTCAACGACCGCTTATGAGCATCCCCAGCCCCATGCCTGCTTTATTCAGAGCGTCAATGATGATCTGGTCAATGAAGGCGGGATTATGGACCTGTGGACCCGCGAGGCCCGGCTGTTTAAATACGGGTCGGGAACCGGCAGTAATTTTTCCCGTATTCGCGCGGCCGGGGAACCTCTGGCTGGTGGCGGCAGTTCTTCCGGCCTGATGAGTTTCCTCAAAATTGGGGACCGGGCGGCCGGGGCGATAAAATCCGGCGGCACCACCCGTCGGGCGGCAAAAATGGTTATCGTCGATGTCGATCACCCTGATGTCGAGGAGTTTATCAAATGGAAAGTGATGGAAGAACAGAAGGTCGCCGCACTCGTTGTCGGTTCGCATATCACCAAACAGCATATGCAGGCGGTAATGGCGGCCTGCTGTGAACAGGACATTGCCGAACAGGATCGTTTTGACCCCAAAAGCAACAAACATCTTAAAACAGCCCTGATTGCGGCCAGAAATTCACTGGTTCCTGATGCCATCAGCCAGCGGGTCATCCAGTTTGCCCGGCAAGGCTATAGCCATATTGAATTTGAAACCTATGATACTGACTGGGATTCAGAGGCCTATGTCACCGTCTCCGGCCAGAACTCCAACAATACCATCCGGATCAGCGATGACTTTATGAAAGCGGTTTTAAACGACAGCGACTGGGAACTCCTGAGCCGTACCGACGGCAGTGTCGTCAAAACCTTGCCCGCCCGTGAATTATGGGATGATATTGGCCTCGCCGCATGGCAGTGTGCCGATCCCGGATTGCAGTTTCACACCACGATCAATGACTGGCATACCTGTCCGGAATCCGGGGAAATCAGGGCATCAAACCCCTGTTCCGAATATATGTTCCTTGATAATACGGCGTGCAATCTTGCCTCGCTCAACCTGATAAAATTCCGCGATAATGATGGCGGATTTAACATTGACAATTTTGAGCATGCGGTCAGGCTGTGGACGGTAGTGCTTGAGATATCGGTAATGATGGCGCAATTCCCGTCACAGGAAATCGCGCAATTAAGTTATGATTACCGCACCCTCGGGCTGGGTTTCGCCAATATTGGCAGTTTTATCATGGCCACCAGCCTGTCTTATGACAGCGACGAAGGCCGGGCGTTATGCGGGGCGATTTCAGCCCTGATGACCGGGGTTGCCTATGCCACCTCTGCGGAAATGGCGGCGGAACTCGGCAGCTTTGCCGGCTATGACAAAAACCGCAAGCATATGTTGCGGGTTATTGGCAATCATCGTCATGCGGCGCTCGGACTGTCAGACGGCTATGACGGCCTTTCGATTGCGCCAATGGGACTTGATATTGTCAATTGTCCCTTTCCCCGGCTTACGGTTGCCGCCGGTATGGCATGGGACAAGGCGCTGGAGCTTGGTAATCAGCATGGCTACCGCAACGCACAGGTCAGCGTTATCGCCCCCACCGGTACGATCGGCCTGATTATGGATTGTGACACCACCGGCATCGAGCCTGATTTTGCGCTGGTCAAATTTAAAAAGCTCGCCGGTGGCGGTTATTTCAAGATTATCAATCGCATGGTGCCGGAAGCCCTGAAAAATATTGGCTACAGCCCGAAACAGATTGATAAAATTGCCCGCTATGCCGTTGGCCGTGGCACCCTGAAGGATGCTCCCGGGGTGAATTACAAAACGCTGAAGGCCAAGGGCTTTGCCAAAGCACAGATCAAGGCGCTGGAGCAGGCACTGGAGACGGCTTATGACATCACCTTTGTCTTTAATCAATGGACATTGGGTAAGGAATTCTGCAGTGATGTGCTGAATTTGCAGGATGACCAGCTGAATGACATGAGCTTCAACATGCTCACGGCCATCGGTTTCAGCAAAAGTGATATCGAGGCGGCCAACCTCTATTGCTGCGGCTCGATGACGCTGGAGGGGGCGCCCCACCTCAAGCCGGAACATCTGTCGATTTTTGACTGTGCCAACCCTTGCGGTAAAACCGGCAAAAGATTTTTGTCTGTGGACAGTCATATCCTGATGATGGCGGCGGCGCAGCCCTTTATCTCGGGCGCGATTTCCAAGACCGTCAATATGCCGGCATCGGCGTCGGCAGAGGATTGCAAGGAAACATATCTGAAATCCTGGAAACTTGGTCTCAAGGCCAATGCCCTCTATCGGGACGGCTCAAAACTCAGCCAGCCTTTAAGTGCTGCCCTGCTCGATATGGAGGATCTTGAAGAAGATATTTCCCTGCCGGAAAAAACCAAAGTTGTCGCCGAACGCATTGTTGAAAAAATAATTATAAGTACCGAACGCCACCGTCTGCCCGGACGCCGCAAGGGCTATACCCAGAAGGCATCGGTTGGCGGCCATAAAATTTACCTGCGCACCGGCGAATATGATGATGGCACCCTTGGGGAAATATTTCTTGATATGCACAAGGAAGGGGCCGCCTTTCGCAGTTTGATGAATAATTTTGCCATTGCACTGTCGATCGGGCTGCAATATGGCGTGCCGCTGGAAGAATTTGTCGAGGCCTTCACCTTTACCCGCTTTGAACCTTCGGGTCAGGTCGTCGGCAATGACGCGATTAAAATGGCAACTTCGGTCCTTGATTATATTTTCCGTGAATTGGCGGTATCCTATCTGGGACGCAAAGACCTCGCCCATGTCAATACCGATGATCTGGCCCCGGATACCATCGGTCGGGGCAAAGGCGATTCCAGTGTCGGCGAATTAGCCAGCGAAGCCCTCGACCGGGTTATTTCCTATGCCAGCACCGGCTATGTCAGAAGAAGCAACCTCTATGTTTTAAACCGGCCCGCGAAATCAGCAGCAGAATCAAAAGCCCATGATGTCAGTCAGGAGACGGTCTATAGCACAAAAGCCGCCATGGGCACCGCCACGGTCAGCAGCAAAAGAAACCTGCACAGCTCCCGGGTTGCCGAGGCCCGGATCAAGGGCTATGAAGGCGATGCCTGTAGCGAATGTGGCAACTTTACCATGGTCCGTAATGGCACCTGCCTTAAATGCGACACCTGCGGCACCACCAGCGGTTGTTCATAACACCGGTCATAACACCGGCCATAACACCG
>JAADGA010000192.1 GCA_013152615.1 Alphaproteobacteria bacterium | reverse complement strand
GGCGCGGGTCTGGGCAAGACCAGTGGCTGTGCGCACCGTATCGGGCTGAAAAATCGTGGAGTTACCATGATTGCCGGTTGTGACTATCAGAGGATTGATGATCAGGGGCTGCATTTTACTACCGGAGATAAAGCAGGCGGCGAAAGCCGGATTCTGGCGGTCGATAACGTGGTTATCTGTGCCGGTCAAACCCCGCTGCGTGATCTTGTCGACGGCCTGACCAAACCTCACCACCTGATCGGCGGTGCCGATGTCGCGGCCGAACTGGACGCCAAACGCGCCATCGACCAGGGCACAAGGCTCGCGGCAACAATCTGAAGCGCTTGTTACACAAATCCCCCGGATATGCCCCCCGGCAAACCGCATGGCCCGTTAAGTTACGTTAACCCTTATTCAAACGCCTCTTCCCAGGTGCCCTGGGTGGCGGCTTTGGAATATTCGGTTGAGCGGTTTTCGAAGAAATTGGCATGCTCGACCCCGTTGAGGATTTCGTCCATCCATGGCAGCGGGTTATTGCCGATAAAATAAATCGGGGCGAGAGTGAGCTGGGTCAGTCGGCGGTCGGCGATATAGCGGATATAGTCCTTGACCTCCCGGGCAGTCAGGCCTTCGATATCGCCCATCTCAAAAGCCAGATCGATAAAGGCATCCTCATGGCGAACGATGGTTTTACAGGCGGTGGTAAGCTCCGCCTGCAACGCGTCAGTCCATATCTCGGGGTTTTCCTGGATAAAGGTGTGAAACAGCCGAATGATGCTGTTGGTATGCAGGGTTTCATCGCGCACCGACCAGGTGATGATCTGGCCCATGCCCTTCATTTTGTTAAAGCGCGGAAAATTCATCAGGATGGCGAATGAGGCAAACAGCTGCAATCCCTCGGTAAAGCCGCCGAATACCGCCAGCGTCTTGGCAATATCGGTTTTGGTATCCACTCCCCAGATCTGCATATAGTCATATTTGGCCTTCATCTGGTCATAGTTGAGGAAGGCCTCATATTCGACCTCGGGAATGCCGAGGGTGTCGAGCAGGTGGCTGTAGGCGGCGACATGAACCGTTTCCATATTGGAAAAAGCCGCCAGCATCATCTGAATCTCGGTCGGTTTGAACACCTGGGTATAGTGGCGCATATAGCAATTATTGACTTCGACATCGGCCTGGGTGAAAAAGCGGAAAATCTGCATCAGCAGGTGTTTTTCACCGGCACTGATCTTCATATTCCAGTCTTTGATGTCGTCGGCCATCGGCACTTCTTCCGGCAGCCAGTGAATGCGTTGCTGGGTCAGCCACGCGTCATAGGCCCATGGGTACTGAAAGGGTTTGTAAACAATACGTTCGGTTAACAGCGACATGGACAGGATGACCTCAAGGTTGGATTATTGACAGGACAGGCATTCTTCATAGTCCATCGATTGCGGGGGTGTTTCAGGCTGTCGGGCGGCAGTCGCGCCCCCGCTTTCCGCGCGCTGAATAGACAGGGAGCGGCAATAGTAAAGGCTCTTTACCCCTTTTTTCCACGCCTGAAAGTGAATCTGGTGCAGATCGCGCTTATGGACATCGGCGGGCAGGAAGACGTTGATTGACTGGGCCTGATCGATCATCGGCGCCCGGTCGGCGGCATGCTCGATCACCCAGCGCTGGTCAAGCTCAAACGCGGTTTTGAACACTGCCTTTTCACGCCCGTCAAGAAAGTCAAGATGCTGCACCGAGCCACGATTGATCGAGATTGACGACCAGATTTCACGGGTGTTCCGACCCTTTTGCTCAAGCAGCCGGGTCAAGGCGTGGCTGCGGACATTAAACGAGCCGGACAGGGTTTTCTGGGTAAAGCTGTTGGCGGCGATCGGCTCAATCCCCGGGCTGGTGCCGCCGCAGATAATCGAAATCGACGCGGTCGGCGCAATTGCGGTCTTGTTGGAGAAACGCTCCAGCATGCCGTAATCCGCGGCATCGGGACAGGCGCCTTTTTCACCGGCGAGCAGACGTGAGGCCCGGTTCACACTGTCCTGAATATGGCGGAATATTTTTTTATTCCATACCTGAGCCATGACTGATTCGAACGGGATCATCCGGTCCTGCAGGAAGCTGTGAAAACCCATAGCGCCCAAGCCGACGCTGCGTTCGCGCATCGCGGCATAGCTCGCCCGGGCCATGCTGCCCGGTGCGCGGGCAATAAAATCATCCAGCACATTATCCAGAAAGCGCATCACATCGGTGATAAAAAGCTCGTTATCCTTCCAGTCATCATATTTTTCCAGATTGACCGACGACAGACAGCATACCGCCGTCCGCTCCCGACCCCGGTGATCCTTGCCGGTCGGCAGGGTGATTTCGCAGCAGAGATTGGAGGTTTTTACATTCAGTCCGGCAAGCTTGTGATGCTCAGGGATAGCGTCATTGACATGATCGCCGAACAGCATATAAGGCTCACCGGTTTCAATCCGTGCGGTCAGGATGCGGATCCACAATGCCCGGGCGGATACGGTTTTTTGTACGCTGTGGTCATGGGGACTGAGCAAGGCCCAGTGTTCGTCATTTTCCACCGCCCGCATAAAGGCATTGGAGATGGCAATGCCGTGATGAAGGTTCAGTGCCTTGCGGTTCGGGTCGCCCCCGGTCGGGCGGCGGATTTCGATAAATTCTTCAATTTCTGGATGATTGATCGGCAAATATACCGCCGCACTGCCGCGCCGGAGCGAGCCTTGGGAAATCGCCAGCGTCTGGCTGTCCATCACCCGGATAAACGGGATAATGCCCGATGTTTTGCCATTGGTGGACACAGTTTCGCCGATTGAGCGCAAATTGCCCCAGTAGCTGCCAATGCCGCCACCCTTGGAGGCGAGCCAGACATTCTCATTCCACAGGCTGACAATGCCCTGAAGACTGTCACTGACCTCATTGAGAAAACAGGATATCGGCAGGCCGCGTTTGGTGCCGCCATTGCTTAATACAGGCGTTGCCGGCATGAACCACAGCTGGCTGATATAGTCATATAACCGCTGGCCATGGGCCTGATTATCGCTATAAAAGCTCGCGACGCGGGCGAAAATATCCTGAAAATTTTCTTCCGGCAACAGATAACGGTCACTCAGCGTGGCTTTGCCAAAATCTGTCAACAGATCATCCCGTGCCGCCACGGTCTCGATCCGTGAATGGCCTTTGACCTGAACAATATCGTTGAATAAAATATCCGCCACGTTAGCTGTTTCCCTGATTAGCCGGATCATTTTCGGCACCGGGCCGGGTTGACCGTTTATTATAGCACATAAAATAATTACCGTGTTCGATTGCGAAGGATTTCACCTGCTGAGTTTCAGAAACGGTCCCAGCGGCCTGCGGATTGTTTCTGGATGGGGCCGCGTGTCCTGTCGTCAATCCTCTGGCTGATCCTGAACCCCTTCTCATCACCTTCAACACAATATATGGTATTTTGGCCCTGCTGGAATGTCAACAGATAGTATTCATCCTTTTATCTTGACTTTTATAAAGCCCTGATAAATTCGGGGATAGTGACCGCGTAGCCCGGCAGATATAATTCGGCACAGCTATCCAGTACAGAATCGAGGGGTTTCTCAAAAAAGTCAGAATTATTTAAAATTGTGAAACATCATTATTCCGGAGTCCTGAGCGTATCCTTGGTATTATCGGTCGAACATAATTATTCTGCCTAAAATTTAGGCACCTTATCGCGGTTTTTTGGATAAATTGGCTTTTTCCCGGGTTTCACATAAATATTGCCCGATTTTTTATCATTTTTTATTTGACGTCAACAGCTTGAAATAAAAGATTTTTTTCTTATTCTTCCGGTTTCGGGGCAAAAAAATCCCGATGAGACGCTTGATTTTAGCCGTGATAATCAGTAG
>JAADGA010000191.1 GCA_013152615.1 Alphaproteobacteria bacterium | reverse complement strand
GCCGCACCCCGGGCGGAATCCGGAACGGGATTGCCGGGGTGTTTTTAAGTGCCGCCCGCATGAAATCGCGGAAGATCGGCACCGCGACCGAGGCCCCCTCCTCATGGCGGCCAAGGGAACGCGGCTTGTCAAAACCGGCGAATACCCCGACAACAAGGTCCGGGGAAAAGCCGATGAACCAGGTATCAAAACTATCATTGGAGGTGCCGGTCTTACCCGCCAGCGGCCGGTGCAGCACCCGGATTCTGATGCCGGTTCCCCGTTGGACCACGCCTTCGAGCATCGAAACCAGTTGATAGGCGGTCACCGGGTCGAGCAATTGCTTGCGGTTGTCAGGAATAACCGGGACCGGCTGATAATCCCATTTTTTAACCTGACAGTCCGGGCATGGCCGCTGGTCATGGCGAAAAATGGTTTTGCCGTGACGGTCCTGAATCCGGTCAATCAGGGTCGGGGTGATTTTCTTGCCGCCATTGACAATCTCGCCGTAAGCAGTGGTCAGTTGCAGCAATGTTGTTTCCCCGGCCCCCAGCGCCATCGACAGGATATCCGGCATATTATCCATAATATTCATCCGCTCGGCAATTGCGGAAATCTTGTCCATTTTCAGATATTGCGCCAGCCTGACCGTCATCAGATTGCGGGATTTTTCCAGCCCCATCCGCAGCGTACTCGGCCCGTAAAATTTGTTGCTGTAATTTTGCGGTTTCCATTTGCCAAGACCATACCCCTGCTCCATGACAAACGGCGCATCAAGAATAAGGCTTGACGGAGTGAAACCGTTTTCCAGCGCAACCGCATAGACAAACGGTTTGAACGCGGACCCGGGCTGGCGCTCCGCCTGGGTCGCCCGGTTATATTCACTGCGTTTATAATCATAGCCGCCGACCATCGCCAGCACCCGCCCGGTATGCGGGTCCATCGCGATCAGCGCACCGTTTATTGCCGGAATTTGCCGCAGGCCATATTCGGCGATAGTATCGGACTGCGAAATCTTGCTGCGGTTTATCCGGGCAAAAATCTTTTCCACCGCCACCACATCACCGACGGCAAGAACATCCGTCACTTTTTTAATCTTTGGTCCGAGACGTTCCTTTTTCTCCCACCTGCGCGCCCATTTGACACTATTTAAGCCGATGCGTCCGCCGCTGCCATCACCAAGCAGGATAAAGGCGTCGCGGCCATCAACCTCGGTCACCAGCGCCAGTTGCCAGCTTTTCATGCCGAGCGAAATTTTCCGGGCGATAACCTTGTCAAGTTTTTCCTGCTGTTCAGGCACCGAGGACGTCATATTGAGCGCTACCCGGGCAATCGGCCCGCGCCAGCCATGACGGCGGTCATAGGCGACAAGGCCCCGTTTCATCTGGCGTTCGGCAATGGTCTGAAGTCTGGGGGACAGCGAGGTTCTGACGAACAGTCCGCCCTCGTAAATCTCCTTGTTGCCATACATGTTTTTAAGCTCGCGCCGCACTTCCTCGGTAAAATATTCCGCCTTGAAGGTTCGGGTTCGGTTGCGGGTTGTGGTTATGATCGGGGTTTTCCGGGCGGCGATTTGCTGTGCTTTGGAGATATAGCCGTCCAGATACATTCTTTTCAGTACCCAGTTACGCCGGCCAATAGCGCGGCCATAATGGCGCACCGGATCATAGTTATAGGGGGCTTTTGGCAGGGCCGCGAGGAAGGCCATTTCCCCCAGATCAAGTTCGTCCAGAGATTTGTTGAAATAACTTAACGCCGCCGCCGCAATACCGTATGAACCGTGACCCATCAGATTATTATTAAGATAAAGTTCCAGAATCTGGTCTTTGGTAAAGGCCTTTTCAATCCGGTAAACCAGAATAGCCTCCTTGATCTTCCGGCTGTAGGTCTGGACCCCGCTAAGCAGGAAATTCTTGGCGATCTGCTGGGTAATGGTCGAGGCGCCGACCCGGCGGCGATTGGAAAAAACATTCTTCATATTGGTCAGCGCCGCCCGCATCAGGCCGAGATAATCAAGGCCATGATGGCTGTAGAAATTCTTGTCTTCGGCGGAGAGGAAGGCATCAATCAACAGTGGCGGCACAGCGGAAATCGGCACATAGAGCCGTTTTTGCCAGGCATATTCCGCGAGCAGACTGCCGTCACCGGCATAAATCCGGCTGACCACCGGCGGCTCATAATTGGCAAGCTGGGTATAATCCGGCAAATCCTTGCCATAATGATTGAGGATATAAATGACACCACCGACCGCCAGAACACCACCAATCAGGAGGGCAACAATGGTAGCCCCCACTATATTTATCAGTGTATTGCGTTTTTTGCCACTCATATTAATCTGTAGAAACAGCCCGAAATGTTAAGATACTTACGGCCTAAATATGTCAGTAGCATGACGTGATCAAGTAAAATCCCTCTGGATTTATGATTTACCCGCCTGATCAGCCACATATTTACCCCCTGATCAGTCATATATTTAATTGGCGACGTAAGTTTTGTTGAAGAAGATATCGGCAGCCCGGACAATGGCGTTTGCGATTTTCCGCTGGGTTTGTTTCTGCATCAAAAGCCGGGCATCCCGGGCGTTGGTCAGGTAGCCAAGCTCCAGCAACACCGACGGCACATCAAGGCCCTTAAGCACAATAAGTCCCGCGGCCCGGTGCGGTCGGGTTCGCAGAATCACGGCTTTTCTGAGCTGGGGGATAAGATCATTGGCAAAACTGTTGGACAAATTCATCGTTTCGCGCTTGACCAGATCGATCAATATCGATTGAACCTGATCTGTTTCTTCATCAAGGTCCATACCGGCAATGATATCAGATTTATTTTCCCGTGCCGCCAGCGCCGCCGCCTCACGGTCCGAGGCCTTTTCGGAAAGGGTATAGACGGTCGCCCCGCGTATTCTCGGGTTTTTAATCGAATCGGCATGTATCGAGATAAACAGATCGGCCTGTCGGGCATGGGCGATGCGGCTGCGGGCGCGTAATTTCAGGAAGACATCCCGGTTACGGGTCATAATAACCCGGTAACGTCCGGTTCGCTCCAGCGCTTTCTTGATCGCCCGGGCAACAATTAAAACAACGGTTTTTTCCGGAAATCCCCGATAGCGCCGACCACCAAGATTGCCGGGATCATGACCGCCATGTCCCGGGTCCAGTACGATCAGTTTTTTAGTACGGTGGCTTCTCAGGTCTTGTTGCTGGTTGGGGATGATGGTTTTTTTCACCGGGTGCCGGACCGGTTTTTTAACGTTGGTTTCAAAGGCCTTCTTACTGGTTCTTTTAAGATCAATGACGAAACGCCAGGATTTGCCCCGTTTTGGTTTAATCATGAAAGCCCGGGCAACCCTGACCGGTTTCGTGACGTCGAGGACAATGCGCGACGTTCCGTGTTTAAATAATCCAAAGCGATAACGATTAATATACCCCGTCCCCTTTGCCCCGCCGTAATTGCTGTTCCATTTAACTTCTGAAATATCTATGACCACCCGGTCCGGATTGGCCAGAGTGAATATCCTGTATTTGATCTTTTGATTTATATCGAGAACGAAACGCGTCATTCCCCGGTAATGGCCAATACGAATAGCCGAAACTTCGGGGGTTTTAGCCAGCACAACAGTCGTCGCGCAATGAAGGGAAATCACCCCGAGAACGCCCCCCAGACAATATTCAAGTATTTTCCGTATAACCTGCTTCATATATATATGTCTGTAGTCTGAACTGATTTCATAATTTAAAAATATATCCGATATATATCCCGACAATGGTATTTCTTGCTAATAATTTATAAAAATAAATACTTTAGCTATTGTAGAGAGCCGATGCTATGGTTATGTTACACTAAGTTGTCAGATGTTTAACTCCTCATTACGGGTGGTTTTGTTATTTTGGGGGGTAGATAACGGGCATGTGTACTCAGG
>JAADGA010000190.1 GCA_013152615.1 Alphaproteobacteria bacterium | reverse complement strand
CCGCGCCCAGATCACCCCCCAGTTTGCCACCGGTTACCCGGAAATAATTTCTGGTCATGTCATTATACCTGACCGGAAAGCGGTAATGCTGAATCTTCTGTAGCGCCGCCATCAGGTCATAGATCGCGTTGTCGAGCCGGGGCCGTGAGCTGTGACCGCCGGGATTATGCGTTGTCAGCTCAAAAGTGGCATAGGTTTTCTCCGCCGCCTGCACCAGATAAACCACCGCCTTGCCATCGGCCCGGAGTTCGCCGCCCCCGGCATCGGTATTGAGGGCAAATGCCGCCGTGGTCAGGTCCTTACGGTCATAGGCCAGCATTCTGGTGGTCGTCATCCCGGTTTCCTCATCGCCGGAAAAGGCAATGATCAGATCACGGTTGGGGACAAATCCCTGTTTTTTAAGCCGGATAAACGTCGCCGTAAGCATGGTAACCCCGAGCTTGTTATCCAGCGTTCCCCGGCCATAAAAATATTTGTCATCCCGGGTCAGGGTGAATGGCGGCCGCTGCCAGTCCTTGGGTCGGGCGCTGACCACATCCATATGGCCAAGTAACAATATCGGTTTTTTGCCGGACGAGCCGTCACCACGGTAACGCACCACCAGCGCCGCGGTCTCCCCCTTCGGCAGGATATGAATATCGCGTTTGGCAAAACCGGCCTTACGAAATTCCGACGCCAGATATACCGCCATCTTCGGCACATTGCCGCGCCCGGCCACGGTCGGGATAGCAATTATCTTCTGATATATTGCCAGCGCCTTTTTGGCATAGATGTTATTATGACCATCATCGGCATGAACTGCCGTGACGGCAAAAAATATAAAGATAAAAGAAAATAACAGTTTCATTGTAACCCTCCTCCTGTTTGATAATCCGGATCGGAACTTCAGCTTTTACTCAGCCGAAACATTATTCTGTCCACCAGCTCCCCGCCGATATGTATAGTTATAGATAAAGTATACCTATGCTATACCTATAATTTCGTCAGCCGTCCATCCGTGCCACCAGATCCGCGTAGGTCACGCCCCAGCTTTTGAAGGGGCGCAGGGACAGGTTGGCGTTATAGAATTTTTTCAGGCCGGTGACTTCAGGGCCGATCCAGTCGGGCAGCATGACTTCTTCAGTCTCAGAAGATAGTTCCACCTCCGCAACGATCAGGCCCTTGTTATCCCCCGTAAAAATATCCAGTTCCCAGATATGCCCCTTCACCGGATAGATCTCACGGATTTTTTCAATCGGCGGGCGGGCGCAGGCGGCAAATAAAACCTTGCCTTCATCGGTACTGATATTAGTTTCGATTTCGAAACGACCTATTCCTTTGGCCGGGGTTTTTACCGACAGAATATATTGGCCGTCCTGATCGCGGATACGAACCACATTGCGGGCCTCCCGCGCGATATAGCCCTGACGGATTTTATGGCGGCGTTCGGGTTTCTCCGTCGGCCGCGCCACGATTAAAAACTTGCGTTCAATTTCAATATTGGTCTGGTTGCGGTCAAATAATCCCATAATCATATCAGCTCTCCCAGTGCGGAAAATAACCGGTCAATATCCTGAGCATCATTATAAATATGGGGCGCAACCCGGATACTGTTGCCACGGACACTGACATATATTTTTCGTTGCGCGAGCGAAACGGTTACCCCCTCCGGCATGTCGCCGGTAAAATTCAACCCGATCAGATGCGGCGAACGACAGGCCTTGGCCGCCACCGTGAGTCCGATGGCCTGTGCCCGTTCCGCAATCAGGCCGGTCAGGCCCGACAGGTAACTTGAAATCCTGTCCACGCCCCATTGATTGAGCTGCTCCAGACCGTCAACCACAATCGGGGTAAGCATAAAATTACTGCGTTCGCCGACATTAAATCGTGCCGCCCCCGGCTGATAATCCGGCTGATAATCCACCAGCCGGGTAAAATCCTCCGATCCCGTGCGCACAATCCAGTTATCTTCCAGCGGTGTGCCCTGCTGATGACGCGGCGCAACATAGACAAAAGCGTAGCTATAGGGACCAAGCAGCCATTTATAGCTGGCGACGATCATAAAATCCGGATCGACATCGCGGACTGAAAACGGCATCACCCCGAGCGACTGGGTCAAATCAAGCACCAGTGCGGCACCATAGCGGCGACAGGCTTGTCCGACCGGCACCAGATCAACCCGGGTGCCATCGGTCCAGTGGGCCTGAGGGCAGGCAACAATGGCGGTGTCGTGATCAATGGCTTCAAGCAGGCGCGCGGTCCAGTCGCCATTCTCAGGCCGGTTAATCGTCACCACTGTCGCCTGATGTGATTGTGCCATCTGTTGCCACGGATAGACATTGGACGGAAACTGATCCGCGAGGATAATAATCTTCTGTCCCGGCCGCAGGGATAAATTACGTGCCGCGATCGCCATGCCGTAAGAGACCGCCGGGATCAGCGCGATATCATCCGCCCGGGCACCGATCATTTGCGCCATCAGCGCACAGGCACGCGCCGGCGGATCAAAAAAATCCCGGGTGTCCGTTTGCCATGGCTGCAATTTTGCCGCCACCGCCCGCTGACCGCTGAGAGCCGACGAGGCCAATATCGGCGTCATATAGGCGGCATTGAGATAGGTGACATCCGCCGGAATATCAAACAGAGACTTCTGGCAGCTGAATTGTGCGGGTGAAGGCATAAAACTGGTCCCGGTTAAATCCTCATCCCCCGACAGTAGCCGCCAAAATGGAAAATACCAAATTATTTTACTTTCCGGCAATTATTTTGCTAAGCTCAGGGGCAATATAACAGGAGGGCAGGCAAAATGAGCGTTATTTATCCGATGGGTCTTTTGGCCATTTTTACCTTACTTTATTCAACTGTGCTGATTACGGGGCGGCAGAAAGCGGTTAAATCCGGTGATATAGACCCCGGCTATTTTGCCGAACATAATAACGGTACTCCGCCGAGCTATGTGCAGAAAGCCACCCGCCACTGGAGCAATCTTTATGAAGTGCCGGTGCTGTTTTATGCGGTATGCGCGGCAATTCTGGCGCTCGGGCTTGATGATATTGTCTTTACCTGGCTGGCTTACAGCTTTCTGATTTTCCGGCTGGTCCATTCCTTTATCCACACCACCTATAATAATATATATCACCGGTTTTTAATATTTGCCTGTGGGCTGGCGGTCGTTCTGGCGATGTGGATTCGTCTGCTGCTGCTGGTGTAATTACAGGTTTTTTCAGGGAAGCGGCTCTATCAGGGAAAACCACCCTCAAGAGGGAACAACCCGGGTTCGCAGACTGTTAAATTTCCGTCACCATAGCGGGATGACAGGTCATGCGGCGGCACCAACAGGAACAGCGGTCAGAGGCTATTTAGCAAGGCTGTCGAGATAATTTTGCAGGATTTTTTCCATGCGGGCCTTGGTCATTCCGGCTTTTTTGGCAAGAGTGATCGCTGTTTGCCGGTTGTAGCCCAGATCCCGGACCAGTGTGGCCCCGAGCCAGCTGGCCGCCCGGTTACCGCTGGAGCAATGGAGCAGGATTTTCTTGCCCTTGTTAGCCTTGACGGCGGCAAAAATTCTGGTTACCGCGGAATTCATGATCCGGCCATCTTTCATCAGCGGCAGTATGTAATAGGTCATCCCGGCTTTTGTGACCACAGCTTTCTCATCAAAGGTCATTTCCCGAGGCCCGCGGATATTTATTATCACGTCAAAGCCCTTTTTCTTAAGGGTTTTGAAATCTGACGGTGCGGGCTGACCGGAAAAATATAAGTTGCCATAGGCCGCGGGTAAAGCCGCCGGCTGAAGATATGAAAATCCCTTCGCCCACACATTCATCTGACCGTAGACGAGGCTGAACATCAAGACAGATAATATTACAGACAGGGAGAGTAGCCGTTTTTTAATCATGATCATATCTTTGCTGTT
>JAADGA010000189.1 GCA_013152615.1 Alphaproteobacteria bacterium | reverse complement strand
TACCATCGCTCACGCCTGTAATCAGGGCGGCAATTTCCCGTGGTGTCAAGTCGCCGCCATCTCTTTTTTTGCGGATGATTTCCTTTACAAGCATACTCAGCTTCCCTGCCCATGTTCTGATGACCGAGCATATCATATATTTTTACCAAACGGTAAAAAATATTAATCCGAATCATTTTTACCGCACGGATTAACTTAGCGTTATCTTCAGATAATTACAGGAATTTTAATAATGACAGGCTATCCAGTCTGCTGGTAATCTTGAATGAGGCCTCCAGTGCCGTTTGGTCATTATTCAGCCGGGTGATGGCTTCGGCAACATTGACATCCTCGATATCGGAGATGAAGCCCTTCAGGAAGACCGTCTGTTTGTTGTTTTCGCTGATAAAATTATCGACATTTTTCTGTCGGGTGCCGTTTCTGGCCACCAGCACGCGCAGATTACTGATTGCGCTATCCATTTTGGTCAGTTCGCTTTTCAGAAAGCTGATCTGGCTGTTATTCAATTTCCCGGACAGCGGCCCGGAAGGCCCGACATTATAATCCGCAATATCCTTAAACACCTGAATCACCCCCGAGCCAACTTCGTCGGCCAGAAGCCCGTATTTCATTGTGGTATTCTGGCCAATCTTGGCCGAGGCCCGGCGCTGGTCATTCTGGAATAAACTGGAGACAGAGGGGGCGGCAACAAGACTGGAAATGTCTTTTCCGGTGACCGGGGCAACATTGGTCCGGCCCCCGCCAAAGACATGAACGCCGCCAATACTGGTATTCAGGGCGCTGACAATTGAGCTATAGGCCTGCCCCATGGATTCATTCAGGGTCAGGGTTTGTTCCTGGGCAATAGCGTTCAATATTGACTCCCGGATATTTTGTGCGTTGGTCACCACACTGCCGAGCTGAATATCATTGGTACGCAGGAACCGGTTGACGTGATTTGCCGCCCCAAGATAGCTCTGGGTCTGGCCAAATACCGTTTTTGCCCCCAGCAATGTGGTAATTTCACTGGCCAGACCGCTGTAATTCCTGGCTTTTTTACCGGTGGTGATTTGTTCCTGATCTTTAAATACGTTTGCCTGACGATTTAAAAGACTGGCCACCATAACCTGTTGGCGGCCAAAGCTTGATACCCGTGTCATATCGTTTTCCTGTCTTTGCTTGTCTCCATTATGCCGCTACACAATCTGCAGGATGCTGTCGAACATCTGTTTGGCCGTATTTAACATTTTGGCCGATGCGGAATAGGCATTCTGGAAAATCACCATATTGGCCAGTTCTTCATCAAGATTGACCCCGGAAACATCCGAGGATTTACGCTGCAATTCATCGCTCAGGGTCTTGCTATCCTGCATTTTACCATCGGTCAGCGAGGCTCTTGACCCCAGATTAGCCAGCAGATTCGCACTATATTGGGCCAGCGTCGCCGAGGCGGCATTCAAGCCCCCGGCCTTGGCAAAATTATGAACCACAGTTTCGACATCACGCAGGGCCATGGCGCCACTCTGGTCACCGACGCTCAGGGCGTTGCCGCCAACAGCCGCAGTCTGATCGAACCGGGCCAGCGCCATCCGGGCAGGATTTTGGTCAATCACACTGCTGACCTTGAGGCCAACAGCAGCATCCATACGGAAAGAATTGCCAATGCCGAAAAACGCCGAAATCGGCATTTTGGTGGCCGCGCGCGACGTGGTGTCGGTTTTAACATGCAGGGTTATATCGCCGACCCCGGTTTTCGGAGTCGCGATCAACTGCCCGGCTGATGAATAGGAGAAGGTGGCAAATGTGCTCAGGGAACTGCTGTTCAGGCTGGTCAGAATATCATTGAATGTGGTCCCGCTGATGGTCAGTTTATAATCGCTTAATTTCACCCCGTTTTTATCATTAAGCTCAAGTTGCGCCACCCCGCCTGCGGTAAATCCATGAGCATCAGTACCAACTATTCCGGTGTCGAAATTTGACGCTACGTTGGCTTCCACCAGATTATTCATACCAAAAAATTGCGAGAATCCGCGGCCGGCACGATCGCTCTCACTGCCGGCAACCTGCGAAATCGATACCCCGTCGGTGGCCGCCGTCGCCGTCAGGGACATGACCCCGTTATTCAGCGCCAGCGTTCCCGCCCCGGCAAGGCCGGTATTGACGGCAGTAATTGCATTGCCAATGGTCGCGCCGATGGTGCCAAAATCAATGGTGACTTTTTTGACCAGATTACCACTGGCATCGGTGATGGCAAAAACCGCCTTGCCGGTAAAGTTATGATTATCCGTTGCCAGCAGCCCCTTGTTGATCCCGGTCAGGCTGTTGGGGGCGGGCACCGCGACATTCTGGTTATGAACCCGGTTTAATTCATCGGTAAAACCGGCGGCAAGACTGCCCAGTTGCAGGGCTATTTCCGGTAAATCCTTGTCTCTCAGGGTGAGCAACCCCTTCAACTCGCCAGAGGCCAACTGACCATCAAGATGAGTGTTGCTTGGGCGAATAACGCCGGTAACGCTGTCTACTGAATGCACGGTAATCTGGGGAAATGGCGTTGACGACGTCACCGCGCCGGGCGGGGAATATTGCAGAATATTACGGCTGGCCCCAACCAGAAGAATCCCGGACGATGTCGTAACCTGAATGCCGTTATTACCGGTATCGACGATATTCAGATCAATAATTTTGGATAATTCCGTAAGGGTCTGCGCCCGCTTCTCAAGCAGGCTCCCCGGCTGCCCGCCAGTAAGGGTTGCCCTTGATATCATCGGATTTATACTTTCAATTTCCTGAGTCAGGATATTGATCCGGTTAACTTTCTGCGAAATCTGATTGCTGGCATCCAGCCGCATATTCTGAATTTGCTGTGCCAGTGATCCAACTACTTTTCCGAACTGGTTGATGGCGGTCAAAGAGCTTTCTTTCTGAATCGTGGACTGTGGATTAAGCGCGAGACCGGACATGGCGGTAAAGACCTTGCCGATCCGGCCCGACAGCGAGCTGTTCTGATCCGGGCGCCCGAGCACCGCCTGAATACGGCCCTGAAAATTATTCTCTACCTTATAGCGGCCGGTATTTGCATTGGCGTCATAGACCGCCTTGACCAGGAATTTATCCACAATCCGCTGAATTCCAGAAATCCTCACCCCGCCGGAATTGGTGCCGTTGACAATGGCCTCCTGCCGGACAATCTGCCGGGCATAGCCGGGGGTGTTAATGTTGGCAACATTATTGGATATGGTCCGCAGCGCCGCCTGATTGGTAAAAAGCCCGGTCAGGCTGTTACTGATAATGCTGCTAATTGACATAATGTTCCTCTCTGGCGACGGCGCGGGACTTTAACGGTTGCTGCTGAGCGTTATGGATAGGCAACCCTTGCCCCAAAGGGAAAATTTTCCCCTTTTCTGTTGTTGTCTCTTTACGTGTCCTATCCGGTTTCGACATTTTTATACCTTTGGCAAAGCCTTGAAAATACAGCGGGATAACCCTGTCACCCTTATTTTGACCGGGACGGCGGGCTTACCCGCGCCAATATTAAACATTAATAGATATGCAAGGTTGGGGCCAAAACACCGGGTTGGGGCCAAATGGCGATCCGGGCTATTCTGCCGATCAGCAATATTTACCCCGGAAGGCCGGGAAATAATTACCCAACTGGCTATGGCTTTTCCGGGTGCTAAGAAAGAATATTAAGCTGTCACAGTATGTTATCAACGAACTAGTGAAATGGCCCGATATTTGCTTGGATAGTGGGTAGATTTTTATATTCGTCCAAAATATGTGATATTATGACCGTAACGTCCAAATCATTACTACCAATACCTGCCCCCGCGGTTACCCGCAGTCGGGGCAATGCGGTTGCTGTCGAGAATAGACGGCCAGAAAAGACCGGACTGAATGCCGGATTTAAAAATACTTCCTCAAAGAAT
>JAADGA010000188.1 GCA_013152615.1 Alphaproteobacteria bacterium | reverse complement strand
TTCTGTTGTTTCTGTTGTTTTTGTTGTTTTTGGCGGGAAAATATTTCTTCTTCCATATTATAGCGTAAAATCCGCATGGTGGCCTCAACGTCGAATTTCTGTTTGTCGGTCAGTATTCTGGAATCTGAAAACAGCGCCAGCTCGTTCAGGGCAATTTTATATTTCCGTGCCTGCGCATCCCTGATGATTTTAGCAATTTTCTGCCGGTCCTCAGGACTTTCATCCCGGAAACTTCGTATTAAATTCGCTTCAACAATACTCCCACGGCGATCATCCGGCTTTTCACAGCTGGTGAGGACAACCGCCATCATCCCGCCCAAAATTAATTTTGCAATTTTATCGAACATCCTCACCCGTCTGTCCCTGGATAGATATTTTTCCAACAGGATAAGTGCAAACAGATAAAAAAACAATCCCCGCTAACGCGATCACCGGCCCCAGGCAATGTCAGCCCGATAAATCCGGCTCGATACTCTATATATGTCTGCGGCTCTGCACCACCCGGTAACGGTTTGAGACATAGGCGGTATCGGACAGGGCGGCATTGGCCGCCGGATTGCAGCCGGTAGCATGAAAATCGCTGAAAGCCGCGGTCTGATTGACATACACCCCGTCGGTCAGGTTAACCGAAACCGCGACTCCGGCCCGGCACGCCACATCCTCCGCCTGCCTGAGGATATCATCAGATGTCGAATAGACGCCAAAGCTGATCGCGCCGTGGTTTTTGACGCTATGCTCAACAATAGCGAGGCTGTCACCGGTATTCTTCGTCGGCACCACAAAAGAAATCGGCCCGAATAATTCCGCGCTATAGCTGCTGTCATCGCTCGCTTTCAAAATGAGCGGGGTGCGAATCGTCGCTTGGTCAAATCCGGCCATTGGCACCGACCGTGACGGTAAAATCACATTATCGCCCGTGCCATATTCGGTAACCCGCTCAAGGGTCGCCGTGCTTTGTATCGCCCCGAGAATAGCCGCGGCCCGCTCATCATCACCGTTAAGTTTCTCAACCGCAGCGGCAAGGGCGGCAACGACCTCGTCAAAGCTTTTATCGCCGTCATCGGTGTCAATTCCGCCCTCGGGGATAAAGATATTCTGCGGCGTGGTACACATCTGCCCGGAATAAAGGCTGAGGGTAAAGGCCAGATTGGCGGTCATGCCACGAAAATTATCGGTGCTATCAATAATGACACAGTTGACGCCGGCCTTTTCAGTATAGACCTGTGCCTGGGTGGCATGCTGTTCCAGCCAGTTGCCAAAGCCGGTGCTGCCGGTAAAATCAATCAGTTTTACTTCCGGACGCAGCGCCAGTTTCTTGGCCAGTGGTGCCTCGGCGCTGTCAGCCACCAGCGTGACAATATTCGGGTTAAACCCCTGTTCCGCCAGCACATCACGGCAGATCTCAACTGAAATCGCCAGCGGTAATATTGCCCCCGGATGCGGCTTGACAATCACCGCGTTACCGGTGACCAGACTGGCGAATAAGCCCGGATAGCTGTTCCATGTCGGAAAGGTCGAACAGCCGATCACCAACCCGATGCCGCGCGGCACCACGGTGAAATGCTTTTCCATGACAATCGGATCGCGCTTGCCCTGCGGCTTGTGCCAACGCGCCACTGCCGGGGTCCGGGTCATATCTTCATAGGCATAAACCACCGCTTCCAGCCCCCGGTCCTGAGCATGGGGGCCACCGGCCTGAAACGCCATCATAAAGGCCTGACCGGTGGTATGCATGACCGCAAAGCCGATCTCGAAACTGCGTTTGTTGATCCGGTCAAGAATCTCAAGACAGATACCGGTTCGGGTCTCAATCGACGCTTTAGCCCAATTCGCCCGGATAGCCTCGACTTCACTTACCAGCGCCTCAACATCCTCTTTCGGATAGCTCACCCCGAGGTCAAAGCCGTAAGGCGACTTTTCCGATCCTGTGGTCCCGATAATACCGGGCTGATCAAGGTCAAAATTTTTGTTGAGAGCTGCTTTGAATGCCGCTTCGCCGTCCCTGGCAGCATTTTCACCATAAACCCGCGGGCTGGGGTTTTCAGGATAAGCGGTCCAGTATTCCCGGGTCCGGCTGGCGTTAATGCCGCCGTTAAGGGTCTCTCGGTGATGATCAAAATACGAAGGTTGCGACATATTTTCTTCTCCTGTTGATTTTCTGCTGGCATCCCGCCGACCATCTGCTTTATACCATGTGTCGATACTTGATATTATGGTTTAAACCCTGATCCGGGGCGGTTAATTTAACATATTTATTGACTGACGCCCATGTCTTTGTAATTAATAGACCGAACGGTTGGATAATTCAAGTTAAATAGATTAAATAATTTTATTATAGCTATGATATACTGCGTTGCCAACACTAACTAAAATCAGATGGACCGATAAAATGTCTTATAAAAATATTGACTTTAATATTACCGATAATCTGGCAACATTGACCCTGAACCGCCCCGAAAACCTCAATAGCTTCACCACGGAAATGCATCAGGAGGTCCGGGACGCCCTGACCGGAATAGAAAATGATGCCACCGTCCGCTGCCTGCTGCTCACGGGCCGGGGTCGCGGATTTTGTGCGGGACAGGACCTGAATGACCGCGCAGTGAAGCCCGGAAGCCACCGCCGCGACCTTGCCATATCCGTTGAAGAAAATTATAACCCGCTGATTAAACGGCTGGCCGCATTGCCGATGCCGGTGATCTGCGCGGTCAACGGAGTAGCCGCCGGGGCCGGGGCCAATCTCGCCCTTGGCTGTGACATGGTTTTTGCCGCCAGATCAGCAAAATTCATTCAGGTTTTCTGCAAAATCGGCTTGATCCCGGACAGCGGCGGCAGCTATAACCTGCCACGCACCATCGGCACGGCGCGGGCAATGGGCCTTGCCCTGACCGGAGAGGCCATCAGTGCAGAACAGGCGGAAAGCTGGGGTATGATCTGGAAAGTGGTTGATGACGAGGCGTTGATGGATGTCGCCCGCAAACAGGCCCGCTTTTTCACCACCCAGCCGACATTCGGGCTGGCGCTGATTAAAAAGGCGATCCGGGCAAGCTTTGATAATGATCTTGATCAGCAATTGGGACTCGAACGGGATTTGCAGCAACAGGCCGGATTTTCCGATGACTATCAGGAGGGGGTTGCCGCCTTTCTGGAAAAACGCAAACCAGAATTTACCGGTAAATAAAAGGATACTGACCTATGACTGCACTCCCCCCTTCCAACGTTATCGCCGTGATCGGTGCCGGCACTATGGGCGCCGGCATTGTTCAGGTGGCCGCCACCGCCGGACATACGGTTTATATCTTTGACACCTCTGAAGAGGCGCTTGACAAAGGGATCAACCAGATTAGGCAATTCCTGTCCAGATCCGTGTCCAAAAATCGCATATCCGAAGACAAACGTCACGATATTCTTGGCCGCATTCACCGCTGTCAGCGATTGCAGGACCTCGCCCCGGCTAAACTGGTGATCGAAGCGATTGTCGAAAATCCTGAAATAAAACGATCCGTTTTCAGTCGGCTGGAAAATATTTTATCGGAGGATGCCATTCTGGCCTCTAACACCTCCTCCATTTCAATCACCGAAATTGCCGCCGGGCTAAAACGGCCGGAACGCATGGTGGGCATGCATTTCTTCAACCCGGCGCCGATCATGAAACTGGTCGAAATCATCCACGGGCTGGCGACGGATAAACAGGTGGCTGAAATTGTCTTTGATACCGCCGTCGCCTGGGGCAAACGGGTGGTTCACGCCAAATCCACCCCCGGCTTTATCGTCAACCGGGTGGCCCGCCCCTTCTATGCCGAGGCCCTGCGCATTTTGCAGGAAGGCGGTGCCGACATCCCGACCATTGATGCCTGTATCAGGGAGGCCGGTGGTTTCCGTATGGGGCCGTTCGAGCTGATGGACCTGATC
>JAADGA010000187.1 GCA_013152615.1 Alphaproteobacteria bacterium | reverse complement strand
AAACAGCCAGATTTTGGTTGCAATCCAGGTCTCCATCGAAAAATTCCGATAGATAATCTCATTCAATATGGCATTGAAAATATAAAAAATACCAAATCTCAGGGTAAGCGTGCGCCACGCCGCATCCGGTAGCGGGGGAAAGCCACTGCCAAAAATATTCTTCAGGAAATATTTCTTGTAAAACATGCCACCGAGCAGAGACAGGGCGAAAAAGCTGTAGAGTATGGTTGGTTTGAGTTTGATAAACAGGTCATTCTGAAAATAAAGCGTGGCGCTGCCCATCACCCCGACAAGCCCGCCGGAAATCCACAGAATAAGACCGATTTTCTTGAAAATTATTTTGGATAATATCAGGGAAAGCGCCATTGAGGCCATAAAAGCCTTGGTTGCCAAGAAAATACTCTCACGATGGGCAGAATCATAGGTATAGAAAAACACCACAATCGGGAACATTTCAATAACAAGCTTAAGCAGCTGTTTTTTACTGTCACTCATGTCTCAAGGCCCACTAGCATTCTGGAAAAGTCATCGGCATCGAAAGCCTGCAGGTCATCAATTGACTCCCCGACTCCGATGGCATGAATTGGTAATTTGAATTTCTCGGCGATGGCCACCAGTACCCCGCCCTTTGCGGTACCGTCAAGCTTGGTCATGATCAGCCCCGACACCGCCGCCGCCTGTTGAAAAACCCCGGCCTGAATCACGGCATTTTGTCCGGTGGTCGCATCCAGCACCAATATGGTTGAATGGGGTGCGCTCGCGTCCTGTTTTTTAATCACCCGGATAATTTTGCCAAGCTCCGCCATCAGATGGCTCTTGTTATGTAACCTGCCAGCGGTATCAATCATCAGGATGTCAATATTTTCATCCCGGGCGCGGCGGACCGCATCATAGGCCAGCCCGGCGGCGTCGGCCCCGACCTTGCCCGCAACCACCGCAACCGCATTGCGCTCGCCCCAAATCTGCAATTGTTCAATCGCCGCCGCCCGGAAAGTATCGCCCGCCGCCAGCATCACACTTTTGCCCTCATTCAGGAATTTCCGCGCGAGCTTGCCAATGGTTGTGGTCTTGCCGGCACCATTAACCCCGACCATCAGGATGATATGCGGCCGGTGATCATCATTAATGTCAAGAGGGCAGGCGACCGGGCGCAGAATAGTGGCGACTTCCGCCGCCAGCGCCGTCTGGACCTCCGCCGTCGAAATTTTCTTGTCAAAGCGATTTTCAGACAGGTTTCGGCATACGCTGTGGCTGGCACTCACCCCGAGGTCGGACATGATCAGCAAATCTTCCAGCTCTTCCAATGTGGTGGCATCAAGCTTTCTTTTGACAAAAATATCGTTGATGCCGCCACTCAGGGCCGTGCTGCTGCGTTTCAATCCTGTCTTCAGGCGCTGGAACCAGCCCTTTTTCCGGTTAGTCTCTGGTGTTGTCATAAATTATTCTGATCCGCGATTAATGATCCGTTGTCAAAGCCGGTCACCCGCGCCCGGACAATCTCCCCCGGCTCATAGGCAGATGTTATTAGCGCCGGGGCGAAATGTTCGGTATGACCGGTGACGGTGCCTGCTGTTTGCTGGTGCTTTTCCACCAGTACCGAGATTACCTTACCCATCTGTGCATGCATATAGCGGTCAAACTGGGTCTGCCCGAGCGCCCGCAGGCGGACGGCGCGCTGTTTGCAAATTTGCTTGCCGAGCGCCGGCATCCTTGCCGCCGGGGTACCTGCGCGTGCACTGTAGGGAAACACATGAAGATAGGTCAGGTCACATTCTTCGACCAGCCTCATGCTGTTCTGAAACATCTGTTCGGTTTCGGTCGGAAAGCCCGCAATTATATCGGCACCGAAAACCACATCCGGGCGCTGCGCCCGCACCCGGCGGCAAAAGTCAATGCTGTCGGCGCGCGAATGGCGGCGTTTCATCCGTTTCAGGATCATATCATCGCCGGACTGAAGGCTTAAATGGAGATGCGGCATTAATCGTTCTTCTTGCGTAATGACCTTGAAAAGTACCGGATCAATCTCAATTGAATCTATCGAGCTTAACCGCAATCGCCTCAGTTCCGGCACAAGGGTTAAAATCTTCTGGCACAATCCGCCAAGGGTGGGTTTGCCCGGTAGATCGAAACCATATGAGCTGATATCAACGCCGGTGATTATGACTTCCTGATAGCCGTTTTCGACCAGTCGCCGTACTTGGGCGATGACGTCACCCATCGGCACCGAACGGCTGTTGCCGCGGCCATAGGGGATGATACAGAAGGTGCAGCGATGGTCACAGCCGTTTTGCACCTGAACAAAGGCCCGGGTTCGTTCGGCATAGCCGTCAATCAGGTGATTGGCGGTTTCCTTCACCGCCATAATGTCATTGACCAGAAGCTTTTCTGTCCTGCCGAGGCCAAAATCCTGATAACTTTCAAGCTGCATCTTTTCCTGATTGCCGATAACCAGATCGACCTCATCCATGCGGGCAAATTTCTCGGGGCTGATCTGGGCGGCGCAGCCGGTAACGATGATTCTGGCATCGGGATTGGCTTTGCGGCTGCGCCGGATTGATTGGCGGGCCTGACGGGTTGCTTCTGCGGTGACGGCGCAGGTATTGAAAATTACGGTATTCTGTAACCCGGCCTCGCGGGCATGGTTCGCCATCACTTCGGATTCATAGCTGTTCAGCCGACAGCCAAAAGTTACCACCCGGGGGGTGTTTTCGCCGGTCCCGGTCATGACAACAGATCCAGATTGATTTCGCCCTGATAGACAGGGCTGACACCGCCGGTCATTTGGATATGGTTCTGCCGGTCCCATGCCATCAACAGGTCGCCGCCGTCAAGCTGGATAGTGGCGACGTGATCAACAATCCCGCGCACCGTCGCCGCAACCACGGCCGCACAGGCCGCCGAGCCACAGGCTCTGGTGATGCCCGCACCGCGTTCCCATATTCGTTGACGCAGGTGAGTTCCGCCCTGATCCTCAACAATACTGACATTGACCCGCTCGGGAAATAACGGGTGATGTTCAATCTCCGGTCCAAGGGTTTCGAGGTTGACGGCCTCGACATTCCTGACAAAGAATATCACATGGGGATTGCCGACATTGACCGCCACCGGATCAGATAACGGCCCGACCGTCAGTTCCAGATGGTCGCTGTCCATGTGCTGTGACAGCGGAATTTCGGTCCAGTGCCGCCGGGGAACACCCATATCAACCCGGATCAGGCTGCCCTGACGCGTGGCCTTCAGAATTCCGGACCCGGTTTCGAGGGTGACCTCGGCGCAATCCTTTTCCGTCATCAGAAGATCACCGACACAGCGGCTGGCATTGCCGCAGGCCGTGACCTCACTGCCGTCGGCATTATGAATCTGCATAAAGACATCTGCTGTGTCGCTGGGCCGCAGGGTGATGACCTGATCACAGCCAATACCGCACCGGCGGTCGGCAATATGGCGCAACTGATCTGCGCTCAGATCAAGACGCTCTGTTCGGCCATCAAATATCACAAAATCATTACCAAGCCCGTGCATCTTGCGAAAGCAATGCATCCGGGCTGCCCTGTTCATCGTCATACGGTCTTATATCGGGCAGGCAGCAGGAAAAGTCCACAAAAAAGTCGCATGATACCGGCGGATCAAGGCCCGAGCGGATATAAGCGGCGTCTGGTTGCAGGATATGCCGTCACGACAATGATGGCGGCTGGATAAAGCCCGGGTGCAATCGGGAAATTCATGTAAAAATCATCATACTGCCACCCCCGGCATTATCGCGACCGCCACGGGAAAACAGCCAAAAGGTAAAATTCCCCAGTTTCCAGAACAAAATTGGCTCCCCGAGCAGGACTCGAACCTGCGACAAATAGATTAACAGTCTTATTTTCTACATTTCCCCCTAAATTTATACATGTTTATGATTGTATATAACTTATTGTTTTACTTATATAAATATTGA
>JAADGA010000186.1 GCA_013152615.1 Alphaproteobacteria bacterium | reverse complement strand
AGCTCAATGAGGTCAAAACAAGTCAAATGAATAACTTGTTTATATAATCCCGTGCACCATGAATGATGCGTATCATTTCAATACCTCTGGCAGTGTCAAGCGGCCTGAATAATAGCAGATAATTTTTACAGGGAAACACACGAACCGCTGGATAATTGGGAAGTCTGGTCTCGCCAATACGGGGGTTTTCAGAAAGAAACCAGGCTTTCTCCCTGAGAGTGGAGATAAAATTTTCGGCTCTATCCGGCGCTGTCTCTGCGATATAATCATATATCTGATCAAGATCATCTATGGCCATTTGACGCCAGATAATTTTTGCCATTGGTTATGTGCTCTGCCATTGCGTGCGCTTGCGGGCAAGGAAATCATCAATATCAAATTCTTCGACAACTTCACTTTCCAAAGCCTCATCAACGGCAATTTCCAGTCTCTTGATAACCGCATTGCGCTGAGCTTCCTGATCAAGCAGCAGGCGCGCACCGGCACGCATAACTTCACTGACATTCTGATACCGCCCGGTTTTTACCAAATCCTCAATATCTTTCTGCAAAATTTCCGTTAAAGATATGCTTGGGTTTCTTGCCATATGTTATGCTCCCTTCAAATATCCTAAAAATGTAGCAATAATTGCTACAAAAAGCAAGGCTATTTATTTCATAGCAAAGATAACGGGGACTGCCGGAATATCCTATACCACCGGCATATGTTCCTTTAGATATTTGCCGAGCCGCAGCGGTTCGATGCGTTTGGCAAGACCGGTGTGATCGTCGGTCTCGACAAAAACGCCGCACAAAGTCGCTTCCCCCAGTGCCGGGGTGAAGCGTCCGGTTGAAATCTTGCGGGTGAAGCGTTGCAATGGCTCAGTCCTTTCCATGCCGATGACGCTGTTATAATCGCCGCACATGCCGGCGTCGGTCTGATAGGCCGTGCCGCCATCAAAAATCCGCGCATCGGCCGTCGGCACATGACTGTGACTGCCGACCACCAGCGATGCCCGGCCATCACAGAAATGTCCCATCGCCATTTTTTCCGACGTTGCCTCGCCATGAATATCGACCAGAATAAATTTTACCGCACTGCCCAACGGATATTTTGCCAGCGCCGCCTCGACCGCGGCGAAGGGATCATCAAGCCCGTTCATGAAAATCTGCCCCATGACATTAATCACCAGCAGTTTACGACCGCGCGCATCCTGTACCAGCACACTGCCCCGCCCCGGTGTCCCTCTGGGATAATTAATCGGCCGGATCAGGCGGGCTTCGCCGTCAATATAGTTTTTAATCTCTTTTTGGTCCCAGATATGATTGCCACTGGTGATAACATCGACTCCGGCCTCAAAAAATTCGGCACAGATTTTGGCGGTAATACCAAAGCCGGACGCGGCATTTTCGCCGTTGACGATAACAAAATCAAGCTTCAGCGACCGGCGCAGTTCCGGCAGTTTTTCAAAGACCAGACTGCGCCCGGCCCGGCCAATGACATCGCCAAGATATAATAGTCTCATGGTCGGTATACTTTCTGTTCGCTAACAATGATATCAAGCGGCTGATCCTGTGGGCCGTGCGGCACATCATCACTTTTCTGGCCGTCATAGGCGACCCCGATCGCGGTAAAGTCATGCCCCCTGTCCCGGTAATCCCGCAGCGTGCGGTCATAATAGCCGCCGCCGTAGCCAAGACGATAGCCGTCATCATCAAAGGCCAGCAGCGGCACCAGCATAATATCCGGCATGACGTCGGCAAAATCCGGCCCCGGCTCACGAGTGCCACAGGGCCCGTCTGTCAACGCGGTCACCAGATCCCATTCCCGGAAGGCCAGCGGTTGATCTTTAGCGGTTATTGCCGGCAGGGCGCAACGGCTCTGGATAGCGTTCAGGGCCTTGAGGATCAACAGACAGTCAACCTCGGTCTGAAGCGGATAAAATCCCCCAATTATATGCGGCTCATTCCGGCGGGCGCGGATGCCATACTGCACCGTTCCGGCAACCTCCGGCAGCATCAGGATACTGGCGGCAATCAGGCGGGCCGCCCGGCTGTCCCCCGCAATATGCAGCCGCTTACGAATGATCTTCATTTCCTTGCGCAGCGCAGATTTTTGCTGTTGCATAAACGTCCTGTCGTCAAACCCTTCATATCTTTTTACATCATGTGGCGGGACCATCACTGCCGCAATTCAGCTATATCCTCCGGAACCTGTAAAACAGGTGGGTGCCATATAACCGGACCACGGCCCGGACAGGGACAGCTCCCTTCGGAATGATTATCGCCCCGGGGACAGAATAAATCGCGTACAGGACAGAACCCGCCTCCTCATATGTAAGATGGCTTGGCGCTTTCAGCAAGGACAGAATCGGTTTTTGTGATCAACTGTGATAAAATATAGCATGGTCCAGCTCGTCCCCGGACGGTCTTTCGAGCAGGCCTTCACAGAAATCGAACATACCCCGGTCAACGTCCATATTATAGGTATCGCCCTTTTCTGCATTGCGGGCCATGACCCGTTGCCAGCGGGTCTCCCGCGCCGCATCGACAAAATGCAGGCTTGTGTCAAAAGCCTCGGCACGGGCAAGATCATAAAATTTCTGCCGATGATCCCGTTGTAACAGCCCGAGATCCAGTATCGCCTCAACATCAAGGGTGCGTAATTGGCGAATTTGGGACCAGATCAGGCTTTCTATCCGCCCGATCCGCGCCATTGCCCAGTCATAGTCAATGCCGCCGTCAAGGTCCGGGGTGAATAATATCGTCATCCACTCATCAATGGAAAACAGCAGCGCCCGGCGTTCCCCGGACAACCGTCTGGCAAAAGTGGTTTTCCCGGCTCCGACCGGCCCGGATACAAGATGAATTTTTGCCATATCTCTCTCATCACCACAGACAAGAAAACCGGCTGGAAATTTCCGGCCGGTTTCGGTCTGATTTATTGAGCAAAAGCCTTAATAATTGTCGTTCGGCTCCAGAATCTGGCGACCGCGATATTTACCGGTACTCAGGTCAATATGATGACGACGACGCAATTCGCCGCTTTCATTATCTTCTACATAAGCATCAACGCTCAAGCTGTCGTGGGACCGACGGTTACCACGGCGATGAGGGGATATTTTCCTTTTCGGAACAGCCATTTTTCTTAATCCTAAGTTAAGCTTAAATCTCAAAAACACTGTCTTATCGTTAAATGGCCTGCCAAAGTCAAGCCTTTCTTTAACCCGAAAAGCCGAAAAATATAGAAAATAACCCATCTGGCCATCCCGGGAGCAGAATAACGGCTTGCATCCGCTTTCAGGACGGGTATATTGCGCCATCCCGTTGATGGATACGGAGAGGTGGCCGAGTGGTTTAAGGCGCACGCCTGGAAAGCGTGTTGGGCGCAAGCTCTCGAGGGTTCGAATCCCTTCCTCTCCTCCATCCGTTTCCCGGCAAGAGACCAGTCACACAGATTACAGTTTTCCCCGAAAACAAATGGTGTGCGCCCGACAGAATGAAAGTGGGCACTGGGTGATTTCTGTTCACCTTCCAAAATAACCATGCCCTTGGCAAGGTTCTTACCGATATGCAGGAACTCGCAAAAATACTAGGTTTTCTACTCTCCTTGGTTGCATCAAAAGGTACCGAATAGCACCATTATGCACCTATTCTGTGCAAGTTTCGTATTAAACCGTCTTGAACAATTTCTAGCTATGGTAAAATTCATTACAATAGATCACAAGCCTTCACTACTCACTGTAGCTCAAAATTAATTTATCAAACCTTGTTTTTTTCTAGCATTGAACAAAAATCAACTGTGAGAGCTTCATAGAATGCTAAAATTTCTTCAAGGTTGTTAGAAGTCAAGGATACTTTTCCTGCCTCTCCATGGGCCAGTTTATTACGCATTTTCCAGTATTCATCAATTTTCTGGATTAGGAGTTTTTTTGTCTCTACATGTGCCTTTGTACTTAGGGAATCTCTGAACAA
>JAADGA010000185.1 GCA_013152615.1 Alphaproteobacteria bacterium | reverse complement strand
CATCCTGCATTGACCGGGCGCGCCGCTGCCCTGCGCAAAGACATGAAACGCCTTGATCCGGAAAAATTGCAGCTTGCGGTCATGGCAATGGCACAGTCCCGTCTGGCGCATATGCTCGGCGGGATCCGCGCCTATCAACATCATCCCTGGCGGCGTAAAGTTCCCCCGGTGGCGTTATTCACCCGCATTGGCACCACCGAAGTCCGGGATTACGGACGGGATCTTCCTGATGATGCCCCGGTTATGCTGGCGGTGCCGTCACTGGTCAATCCGGCCTATATCCTCGACCTTGGCCCGGATCACAGCCTGATGCGCACGCTGGCGGCTCAGGGGATTCACAGCCTGCTGCTCGACTGGACAACACCGGGAAAAGCCGAACTGGCCTTTGGGCTGGAGGAATATATCCTGCGGCGTCTGGTCCCGGCCATCCGTGAGCTACAGCGCCGTCACCATAAGAAAATTCACCTGCTCGGCTATTGTATGGGCGGTAATCTGTCACTGGCGGCGGCACAGATATTACGCTCTGAGGATCTGCTCGCCAGCCTGACCCTGATTGCGACCCCGTGGGATTTTCATGCGGCCCAGCCAGCACATCTGTCGGCATTGACCGCCCATTTTATCGCACTGGAAGCGGTTACACCCTGCCGCAACGCCATCCCGATGAATATCATGCAGATGTTTTTTTTCAGTCTGGACCCAACCCTGTCCGACCGCAAATTCCGTAAATTTTACCATCTTGATCCTGACAGCCCCAAAGCGCGGAATTTTGTCGCCATTGAAGACTGGGCCAATGACGGTGCGCCACTGGCCTCAAAACTCGCCCGGGACTGCCTGATCAACTGGTATCAGCAAAATCAGCCGGGGAGTAACTGCTGGACCGTCGGCGGGGAAACCATTGACCCGAACCGCCTTACCCTGCCCGGTCATATCATTACCCCGGGATCGGACCGAATCGTTCCGCCAGCATCGGCACAGGCCCTGCTGGCGAAACTCCCGCATTTTTCTCATACCACTGCGGACGGCGGCCATGTCACCATGATCGCCGGCGAACAGGCAAAAACAACTTTATGGCCCAAAATAGCTTCATACTTAAAATAATATTTTAATTTTTTAAAGTTGAAAGAAACTATTGAAAAAATATTATTAATATCCTATCTATGCCCCGAGATATTTTATTGACCGGTAAATGTCAGAAAAGTTTAATTTACTTTTTTATGTTGCGGTGCAATAATGGGCATGACGCGGCGAGGCGGCTCCGATGATATTTCAGGCGCTCTCGCGGCCCGTTGTAACATACCGGATTTTAAGGATATAATCATGACCGAAGTTGCTATCATTGCTGCCCTGCGTACCCCTGTTGGATCATTTAACGGTGCTTTAAGCCGCGTTCCCGCCCATTATCTCGGTGAAGTCGTAATCCGCGGCTTGCTCGAAGCAACCGGGGTGGCGGCAACGGACATTGATGAAGTCATGCTCGGGCAGATTTTAACCGCGGGTGCCGGACAGAATCCGGCCCGTCAGGCCGCGGTTAACGCCGGACTGCCGGTTGAAACCACGGCCTTTGGGATCAATCAATTATGCGGCTCGGGGCTCAGGGCGGTGGCGCTCGGCTATCAGGCGATCCTGTGCGGCGATGCCGATATTATCATTGCCGGTGGTCAGGAAAGCATGAGTCAGGCCCAACATTCCGCCTATCTGCGCGGTGGCACCAAAATGGGCCCGGTTAATTTCAAGGACACCATGATCTGGGATGCGCTGACTGACATCTTCAACGATACCCATATGGGCATCACCGCCGAAAATGTTGCCGATCAATGGCATATCAGCCGGGAAGATCAGGATCAATTTGCCGCCCGGTCACAAAACAAGGCCGAGGCCGCACAGGCCGCCGGTAGATTCACCGACGAAATTCTGCCGGTAACCATCAAAAACCGGCGCGGAGATGTTGAGGTCACAGAAGATGAATATATCCGCAAAGGGGTGACAGTGGACAGCCTGTCCGGTCTGCGTCCCGCTTTCAAAAAGGATGGCACGGTCACCGCCGCCAACGCCAGCGGCATAAATGACGGTGCCGCCGCCGTGTTGCTGATGACGCGGGCGGAAGCCGACAAGCGCGGCCTTAATCCGCTGGCAATCATTAAATCATGGGCCACCGCCGGGGTTGATCCGGCCATCATGGGTATCGGCCCGGCACCGGCAAGCCGCAAGGCGCTGAAAAAAGCCGGATGGACGATAGATGACGTTGATCTGGTTGAGGCCAACGAAGCCTTTGCCGCTCAGGCCTGCGCGGTCGGGCAGGAACTCGCCATCCCGGCAGACAAGCTGAATGTTAACGGCGGGGCCATCGCCATTGGTCATCCGCTTGGTGCCAGCGGGGCCAGAATCCTGACCACACTGCTCCATGAAATGAAGCGCAGGGATGCCCGTAAAGGGCTGGCCACCCTGTGTATCGGTGGCGGCATGGGTGTCGCCATGTGTGTTGAACGACCCTGAATAAACCCCAACCAGCAGAGGTAAAAATATATGTCTAAAGTCGCAGTTGTCACGGGCGGAACCCGTGGGATCGGAGCCGCCATTTCACATGGTCTGAAAGCCGCCGGATATAACGTCGCCGCCGCTTATGCCGGTAATGACGACGCCGCCGCAAAATTCCGCGAAATGTCCGGGATTCCCGTCTATAAATGGGACGTCAGCGACTTTGATGCCTGTGCCAACGGCATTGCCGAAATTGAACAGCAGCTCGGCGGCGTCGATATCCTGATCAATAACGCCGGCATTACCCGTGATACCAGTTTTTCCCGCATGACCCGGGATATGTGGCATGCGGTCATTGACACCAACCTCAGCTCCAACTTCAATATGTCCAAGGCGGTCTTTGATGGCATGAAGTCACGGAAATTTGGCCGGATCATCTGTATCAGTTCGATCAATGGCCAGAAAGGCCAGCGCGGTCAGGTCAACTATTCCGCCGCCAAGGCCGGGACCTTTGGCTTCGTCAAGGCGCTGGCCCAGGAAGGCGCGCGTTACGGTATTACCGTCAACGCCATTGCCCCGGGCTATATCGCCACCGATATGGTCAAGGCGGTGCCGGAAGAAATTGTCGCAAAGATTATCAAGGACATCCCCGTCGGCCGCCTTGGTGAGGCCGAAGAAGTCGCCAACGCCGTTGCCTGGCTGGTCTCCGACGGTGCCGGCTTCGTCACCGGGGCAACGCTCACCATCAACGGCGGTCAATATATGATTTGACCCTCTGGTAAAATCCGCTACCCTGTCTGGATCAGCGATGCGAGAGCGGGATAAATGTATCAGGATGTGACCAGACTCAAGATTTTTTATCAATCTGCCCTCGGGCGGGTCACGGCACAGTTGATTCGTCGGCAGATTACAACATTATGGCCCGAAACACGCGGCATGGATGTCATGGGGCTGGGCTACGCTGTCCCGTGCCTTGATCTGTTCCGCTACCATAGCCGCCGGGTCATCAGTATCATGCCCGCTGCCCAGGGGGTGATCCACTGGCCCCGGCGTAATGCCAATCGGGATGGCCGTGGCTATAAAGGCAATCTGACCGCGCTTGCCCATGACGACAGCCTGCCGGTGCAGGACGCCGCCATTGACCGGATTATCATGCTGCACATCCTCGAACACAGCGACCAGAGCCGCGCCCTGCTGCGCGAGGTCTGGCGCGTTCTTGCCCCGGGCGGGCGGGTGATTGTGGTGGTGCCAAACCGCCTCGGCCTGTGGGCCAGAACCGACCGTACCCCCTTTGGTTACGGCTCGCCATTTTCCGCGCTGCAACTCAGACTCCTCCTCAGCGATAATATGCTTTCGCCGGTCCGAACCCTGTCCGCATTGCATCTGCCCCCGTTTAAACATCGCTCATTACTGTCGCTGTTGACCTCGTTTGAGCGCCTTGGCCAGCGCTGGTGGCATAACCTTGCCGGGGTCCTGATT
>JAADGA010000184.1 GCA_013152615.1 Alphaproteobacteria bacterium | reverse complement strand
ATACGATAGAAAATCAACCAACTTCCTAGCCTTCATATATCTCGCATCTATACCTTGCCGGGTAAAATGAATATTGATTCAGCCTGGGGCAATATCAGGGCTTTAACTGCGGAAGGTCCAGAGCAGTTTGATCAGAAACTGTTCGGCCTCGGGTTGTAAATTATACAGTCCGCCGTTAAGCGGGCGTTTCCAGTTGCGATTCCAGACAATAAATATATTCCGCCCCGGCTCAATCGTCCAGCGCAGGCGGTTATTCATGCCCAGCGTGCCGGTATCGGTATCAAACTGGGTAAAGCTGGAAAATATCAGATCGGGGGTGAAGGCATAATTGGCGCGACCCTGCCACAGTCGCTTGACAAAATTACCCTCGGGCAGTCGGCCACTATCATCTTCAAGGGTTATGCCAAGGCTCAGCTTGCCCGACAGGGTGGTCCAGGTGATGAATTTCTGCACCTCAACCAGACGACCGGTATAGAAAGTTCCAAACCGGATTCGGGCTCCGATCCGCCATGACCGGGTGCGGGCGGTCTGGAATTCTGCGCGAAAGCGGGTAAAGCGATAGCGGCCCGGCGGAATAATAACCCCGGGAGATATTTCAAAGGGTTGATCAAGACGTTCGAACTGCGGCATCCAGTTGACCTCAAAATGCTCCCCCGACTGGGTTTGAATGTTAATCGGTGCGGTAAATAACCGCCATGACTGGGTCGGTCCGTTCAATTGGTCGACACGGTTGTAAAAGGCTTCAAAGAAAAATTGACGGACCCAGGAAAAGGCGCCTTTTGATGGTCGCGGCTTATAGGCTAATCCGGCCCGATATTGAATTGTTCCCGGTCGCGGCAAAAAGCCCAGAGCTGGATTCAGGGCTTCGCCAAACTGGTCGATATGGGCGGAGATATACCACAGATCATTGGGGTAATCAGCGCCAATTCCCCATCCGGACCGCCGCCCGGCGGCAAGCGTGCCGGCACTGCGCGCGGTCCAGGCCCCCAGAGCCAGATTCTTGTTGCCACGGAAGGTCGAGGTCCGCCACACCGCATCGGCACCGATCAGAGAATTATTATTCACGCCATCAGGATCGCCATGGGTGAATATGGTTCCCAGACGCAAATGGCTGTTGATATCATAGGTCAGCCGTCCGGCCGCCATATTGGTGCCGGGAACCCCGGCCCCTGAACGGGTATCGACGTCAAGAACGGCAATCCCCAACGGCCCCTGACGGCCCAGAATCTTCAATCCGAAATTAATCGGCACCCGACCGCCGTTAAACAGGCCGATACGGCGCGAGAAAAAGGGAATAAACTGGCCCCCCAGACCAAGGCCAAAGGTAAACTGGTTGGAGCCTTGGGTAAAAAAAGGTCGTTTTTCAGGGAAAAACAGCGGAAAGCGCGTCAGATTCACTTGCCCGCTGTCGACCTCGGTTTCGCCAAAGCTGGTATTGACCGTGGCGATGGCGGTCAATTCCGGGGTCAGGTTATAGCGGATATCAACGCCCCCGCTGTTGCTGACATCACCCTTTCCGCTGCCAAATCCGGTATTTGCCAACAGTGAAACGAAAGGCGTGATATCAAGCCCGAGTCCCTGTTGCAGTTTATCAACTCCGGCGATCAGGCCGGCGCGTCTGAGATCAAAGAAGGATGCGTTCAGACTGGCCCCGACCCAGCGCAGGGTGGTCCGGGTGCGGGCGACAAATCTCTGGACGTTAAACCCCCACATTTTGAGACCGGGGGTAAAGCGCAGGCTTTTCGCCGGAATCACTATTTCCGCGGTCCAGCCGGTTTTGGTCCGTCGGGTGCGGGCGTTCCAGATACCGTCCCAGTCCAGCGACCATTCTCCGGGGCCGGATACCAGACCGTCCTGACGCGCCCCGGCGGCATTGATACGAAAAAAGAAACCGCTGCGGTGATCAAGGAAGGTATCAAAGACGATCGTCACGCTATCGTCACCACGCAGATTGCCGTCGCGCTTTAAGGTATGGACAGCGATTTTCCCCGGTTCAGGATCAAAATTACGAATACCGATATAGATATTGTCGCGGTTCATCAACAGCCGGACCTCGGTATGATAGGGGGTGTGGCCTCCGGGGACAGGGCTTTGTTGCGTCAGGGTGGCAATGACCGCGGCGTGTTGCCACTCAGGCTCATCCAGCCGCCCGTCGAGCCGGATTGGCCCGGTGGCTATACCGGGGGTGATAACCGCGGGGGCCGCCGTGGCCTGACTGGGTAAAGTCGCGATCAGAACCAGCAGCAGAACAGCAAAAAGAATATGGAACGACCACGATACTATAAAGTCTGTGGCCTTATGGCCGGTTACCAGCAATTTTATCCCCTTGATTATATTTTCTTCTTTTTCAGCCATGACGGCCAAGACCGACGTTGCTTTGACAGCACTGCCACAGATGATCTATAATACTGCATAATAAAAAACAACGCTTTTATCAACGGCAATAATCAGTATCTGGCGGAGGGATCATACAGATATTAGATATTTTCACCAGTTACCTGTTTTTCCTGAAACTGGGTTTTTTCATGACAGCCCTGTTGATTTTGCTGAGCAATATTGATGACGGCTTTGTCGATCTCTATTTCATCATCCATCAATTCCGGCGCAAGCTGTTTGTTTACCGTAAATTCCGGCCTTTTCAGGGGGAAGACCTGCTGGCCGGGGCAGAACAGTATTTTGCCGTCATGATTCCCGCATGGCAGGAGGCCGCGGTTATTCAGGCGATGATCAAAAACACCCTGTCGAGTTATCAGTATCATGCGTACCATCTTTTTATCGGCTGTTACCCCAATGACCCGGCGTGTATTGCCCGGATAGAGCCGTTGTTGCTGCACCATCCCCGGCTGCATATGACCCTGATGCCGGTGCCGGGACCAACCAGCAAGGCCGACTGTCTCAACCATATCTATCAGGATATTGTCGATTTTGAACAGGGCAGTGCCGTCGAATTTGCCGGTATTGTCCTGCATGATGCCGAAGATATTGTTCATCCGCTGGAACTGAAATTATATAATCACCTGATGCCGAAGAAAGATATGATACAGATTCCGGTAATTCCGCTGGAACGGCCGTGGTATGACCTCACCGGCGGCCATTATCAGGATGAATTTGCCGAAAATCATATTCAGGAGCTGGTGGTCAGGGAAAGCCTTACCGGTCACGTGCCCTCTGCCGGGGTCGGTACCGCGCTCAGCCGCCGGGCGATGGCCGCTATTACGGATGATCACCGCGACCCGTTTGAGTGCGGCAATCTGACCGAAGATTATGATCTGGCGTTACGGCTGAAACGGCATAACCTCAAGCTGATCTTTGTCCGCTTTTGCGCCAGCCCCGGTGACATCATCGCCACCCGTGAATTTTTTCCAAATAGTATCAGCGCCGTTATGCGCCAGAAAAGCCGGTGGCTGATGGGTATTGCCTTTCAGGGTTGGCATAATCAGGGCTGGCAGGGCTCGCTGGCGCTGAAATACGCCCTGTTCCGCGACCGCAAGGGTATTGTTACCGCCCAATTGTCGGTCGCGGCCTATTTTATCCTGTTCAATATCCTTGTGGTCGGGCTGCTGGAATGGGCGTTTCCCGGCGGCTACCGCTATCCGCCGCTGGTGCATCACGGCGAAATTCTGGAATATCTGCTGTGGGGAAATCTGCTGTTTCTGATCAATCGCAGCCTGCACAGATTTTATTTCAGCCGACAGATTTACGGCACACTCGCGGGCCTGATGTCACTGCCCCGGCAATTATGGGGCAATATCCTTAATTTTCTCGCCACCATCCGGGCAATCCGGCTCTACAGCCACCATTTGCTTACCGGGGCCGCGCTGGTCTGGGACAAGACCGATCATATGTTTCCGGAGCGGGCGCAGTTGGCTCCTTATCATAAAAAACTGGGTGAAATTCTCATGCAAAACCGGCTGGTGGGTGCGGCATCACTGCGTCAGGCCCTGTCATCCCAGAAAAGCGGGTGGCAGGCTTGGCGAAATTCTGATCAGTCACGGCGCGATCACCCGTCAGCAATTAGCCCAAACCCTGATTCTCCAGAAAGCGGTAAATGAGCAGCAGGGCTAAATTTCTGCTGTGGTTATTGTTAAGTGTCAGCGGGTTTGTCATCGCCTTCAAACTGTTTATGTCCACGGATTATGCCCAGAAAGAACGGGGGTGGTTCAGAAATTATCCCTATCGGGAGATTGCGGCGCGAAAGCAGTCTTCGGCAAAAGCAGGACTTCTGGTCAAGGCAAAAATAATATCCTCCCCGGTTAAAATAAATCCGCCGATTAAAATTTATCACAACAGCGTTATAAAGAAAATGTCACGGGCCACCCCCGCCGACCGTGTTAAAGCCCGGCCATCGCCTCTGGTCAGGGTCAAAAGAAGGCTCGGTCACCAACCACCACAGAGGAAAGCTACCTTTCACCAACCACCACCAAAGAAAGCCAACCTTTACCAGTCCGACCGCCGCAGGAAAGGGCAAAGGAGACAAGAATTTTCTGACGATGACGGGCGTTCTGCTGCCAGACGGGGCTATCAGGCTTATGGCCATGGCGATTATCAGGCCGCGATCCGCTATCTTGAGCAGGCGGTGAAATCCGCCCCAGACAAGCGGGCGCTTCAGGAGCAATTAGCCTATGCCTATAAAGCCACCGGACAGTTTTTGCGGGCGGTGCGGTATTTCAAACAGGCCATTGACAGCTATGATAAAACCACGGTTCCGCTACGGTTAAAAACAGAAGTGGCACAGTTGCAACGGCGGGTCACCATCAATGGCTATGTTATTTACCGGAATGAATCATCGCCTGACCGCCAGCTCGGCGCTGACCTCACCCGCTCGCAAATGGGGGTTGAGATCAGCGACCGGCCCGGAAACGCTATTTTTGATCATAAACTTCAACTCTACGCCCGGCTGCTGGCGGCAATGACGCCGGGTCGGCTTGACATTGACCCCAACAGTTATCAGGCCGGTGTCGGTCTGCGGCTGAAACCATTCTTAAAATATAATCTGGTTTTATCGGCAGAACGGCTGATCGGGGTTGGCCGCTTTGGCCGTAATGACTGGATGGTCCGGGCGGGTTATTCCCAAGGCTATGGCCGCGGTTACCGCAACAGCAGAAGCGGTTGGTGGCACTATAATCTCTATCTTGATGCGGCGCTGATCAACCCGGCCAGTCCGGATATTTATCTGACGGCACAGGCCAGTGGCGGCTATACTATTCCCGTCGCGCCGGGGTTTGTGCTGCAACCGCGCCTGACTATGCTGATTAACTGGCAAAAAGACCATTTTCGCACGGCAACATTGGTTGAGGCCGGACCGGGGATTAATATGAGATATTATTTCAATGAGACAAAATACACGGCTTACCGGAGCTATATTGATCTGACGATAGAATACCGCCTGAAAATAGCCGGGAGCAGCATCGGCGGGTCCGGTCCGGTAATCGGGATTCAGTTTCACTTTTAATGGCTTATTCA
>JAADGA010000183.1:4042-4770 GCA_013152615.1 Alphaproteobacteria bacterium | reverse complement strand
CCGCCACCGGCAGGCCCTTTTGCAATTGTGGCAGAAAGCTGATGAATCGGGCCAGTTTTTTGCTCCATACCGGATCCTTGATCAGGACATAAGCCTCATAAGACGCGCGATAGCCATAAAGCAGGTCCTCATAGGTTTCAATCGGGCCAATGACCAATTCAATCGGATTGTTTTTCATATCCATCCAGGCAAAATCACTGGGCCGGTAATTATCGCTGATCAGGGCATTGGCGCGCATATCAAGATAATGGCTGAATTTCCTGTTATCCGCGAGTTTTGCCGCTTTTTTCAGGATAGTTGCCGCTTTGGTCAATTCGGCGCGGTAAATTTCATGATAGGGAATAACGGTCAGTTTGCCGTTGCGGTCGCGACGTATCACCGAATACAGTCCGATTTTCTTCGGATTGTCAAAGGCGGCAAATTCCTGTCGGGTCATGTCCACCGGATAGAAATTTGCGCCCAGCGGTTTGGCTTTTACCCCCTTCAGAAACAGCTTGTCGCCATTCAGCCGGTCCCACGGACCATAATTTTTCTTGACAAAAGCCAAGGCATCCTTGTCCGAAGACAGGGCGGACAGCAGCTTTTGCTTGTTGCCGTAAGCCTGACGCCAGAACAGATTATTCATAATGCCGGAAGCATCAATCAGCAGACCCAGCATCTTCTTCTGATTCTGGCTCAGATGGCTGAGATCGCTGGTCAGTTTATAATCCGCATAAATCCCGGCCCTG
>JAADGA010000183.1:0-4028 GCA_013152615.1 Alphaproteobacteria bacterium | reverse complement strand
GGCCGACACCCAGACACTGTTGGCTGGTGTATTTTCTGCGGCTGAACCATAGCTGGAGCTGGAAAAAACCATAACCAGTGTCAATGGAATGAAAAGCGTTTTGAAAAAATTGGTCATCCTGTATCCCCGGAGTGATTATTGTTAATTTTTCGCATGGGAGTGTTGCAGAAATCAGCGGCAAGATCAAAGGGATATTTGTTTCAGGATCATTCCTGCCATTTTTTACACTTTTCAATATCAGCACTTTTGGCATCCACCCACTGACTGCCCCGTGCCGTCTCTTCCTTTTTCCAGAAGGGGGCGGCGGTTTTCAGCCAGTCCATGATAAACTCGGCGGCCTCAAAAGCGGCCTGCCGGTGAGCCGACAGGGTAACCACCAGCACAATGCGGTCGCCCGGACGCAACGAACCGGTGCGGTGAATGACACAGCCGCCCTGCAACGGCCAGCGCCCCGCAGCGGTCGCGCAAATTTCTGCGAGCTGCTGTTCCGCCATGCCGGGAAAATGTTCCAGAGTCATTTTGTGAATTTTATCGGGGCCATGGAAATCCCGTACCAGACCGGTGAAGGTGACAACAGCGCCGATGTCGCGACGGCCAGCGCACAAAGCACTGATCTCTGCGCCAATATCGAAATCCTGGTGCTGAACCATTATTTTCATGTCCGGCTCAGCCCCCGGTCATCGGCGGAAAGAAGGCGACCTCGTCGCTGTCCTGAAGCGGATGGTCAAAATCGACATAAAGCTGATTGACCGAGACCCGGAGCTTCGTTCGGTCATCAAAAGCCGCGCGATAATTTTGGCCCCGCTGCTGCAAATGATCCATCAGATCATTGACATCGGCGATAGCCTCCGGCAGGCTCAGATATTCCGAGGCATGACCGACTTCTTCACGGGTCCGGGCAAAATAAACTATTTCCATGGTGTCACTCCTTTCGGCGTCATTCCTTTCGGCGTCACTCCTTCATATGACGTATTCCCGCCTTGAGATAATCATAGCCGGTATAAAGGGTGAGCAGCGCTGCCGCCCACAGGCAGATATTGCCAATAAGAATCGACGGGATTATCGCCGGGGACGCCTTGCCCACCAGCAAAAAACCGAGGGCAAATATCTGTAACGCCGTTTTCCATTTGGCAAGCCATGATACCGGGACACTGACCTTCAGATCGGCGAGGAATTCCCTGAGGCCGGATACCGCAAGCTCCCGGGACAGGATGATAACCGCCGCAAGCACCGACAAGCCGCTTATTCGGCCAAAAGCCACCATCATCATCAAAGCGGCCGCGATCAGGAGCTTGTCGGCAATCGGGTCCATAAACCGCCCGAGCGCCGAAGTCTGGTTATATTTCCGGGCAATATAGCCATCAAAAAAGTCGGTGGTTCCGGCCACAGAAAAAACAGCAAAGCCGATCCAGTTGGCCTTGTCGCCGTCAAGATAAAAAGATCCGACAATCAGCGGGATCATCAGTATCCGGGAAAAGGTCAGTAGGTTGGCAAAATTATACATTTCATTCAAGTCAGCTGGAATAAAACCCCCTGACGTGGTTATAGGCCATCATATCTGTCCTGCCAATAGACAAATGTGTTATCGATATATTTAGGGTCAGGACCTGTTAATTGGGTCCATTCTGCGCGAGCATAATTTCACCAGCTGTCCGGGTTAAACCTGATCCGCAGGGTATCATCCGTGTTTCCAGAGACAACGGCGTCAAGCGCATAAGACCATCCCTGCGGAACGGGGAGGCAATTCCCCCGGTCCGGATCAGGGTTCAGAATGTTTGCTGGCGTCCTCAATCACGACTTTCCGGGTCAGGATGACGATACCGGCAAAAACCGCCGCCGCCAGAATTATCCCAATGAAATAGGGCAGCCCCTCCCAGAAGGCAAACAGGCTGCCGGCAACCAGCGGGCCGACTGAGCGGCCAAGGGACTGCATCGACTGAACGACACTCATCACCAGACCGCGCTCGGTCGGTTTGGCCCGGTGAGAAACAAGGGCGCTAATCGCGGTGGTAAACAGGGTTGTTGATACGCCGGTAAAACTGAGGCCAAGGACAACCCCGTATGAGATCGGGGTATAAATAATAATCACAAGGCCGATAGCCAGCGTACACATCGCTATTTTAATCATATTTTTCTCGCCGTAGCGTTTGGCCAGCCGACCAACCAGTCCGCCCTGAACCATGGCAATCACCAGACCGACAACGACAAAAATATAGCCCATATTCCGTGGCCCCCAGCCATAACGATGGCCGATAAGCAAGGGTGTCACCGGCTCCTTCAGGGCGGCGGCCACCGATACCAGAAAAATAAATATGCAGAACCATTTAAGAACCGGATGCAGGATTACTTTTCTGAGCGCGTCAACGCGGTTTATTTTTGGTTGTAATTTCAGCTCTTCGCGATGTTCTACACTCAAACTTTCCTTAAAGAAGAAAAAAGTCGCACTGATCGCGAGCAAAGACATGATGGCCGAGGCCATGGCGGGGTAAAAAATTGTTGCGGTCTCAGGTGTGCTACCACCAAGAAATCCGCCGATCGCCGGGCCGATGACAAAGCCAAGCCCGACAGCCGCGCCAAGCACACCCATACCTTTTGATCTTTTATCCGGCGGGGTCAAGTCGGCAACAGCGGCATAGGCGGTGGCCATATTACCGGCCATCAGACCGGCAAGAATCCGTGAGGCCAATATCATTTCGGGGGTTTTTGCAATCATCATCAACAGATAGGCGACGAAGGCGCCGCTCATCGAAATCAATAATACCGGTTTGCGACCAATCCGGTCCGATAATTGTCCCCAAAACGGGCCGGCAAAAAATTGCCCGACCGAATACATCGCAATAATCAGGGTTGCATAGCCCGGCCCTGCCCCCATTTTCTCCAAGACAAACATGATTGACGGCAGTAAAATTCCAAATCCTGACATGTCCAGCAGAATGATAAAAAACAAGACTCTCATATGTCGTTCCCTGCAATGCCTTCCCCCTGCTTCCCCGGCGGGCACACAACAGGAACTATTATCAACAAATAATAAATGCTCCATATATTAAAGAGATGAAGCATTTTTATACGGTCTATCCTTAAACCTGTATTTTCGTTCTTTCAAGGCCGGATATATTATTTTAATTACACCCGTTAATTATCCCGACGCCACATCTAAACCCGTTGCCGGGCCGTGCAGACTTTACTTTATCCGGAGTTCCTGTAATAACAGACGCATAAAAAAAGGGGTCGGCTTCAGCAGAACCGGTGAAGAATACAGGATATGACTGCAAAAAAATTCAGCCACAAAAGTTTCCGCGAAACATTGAGCCAGTTTGCCACCGGGGTTACGGTAATCACCACCGTGGATGCCGGGGATGCCTCGCCGGTTGGTATCACCGTCAACAGCTTCAACAGCGTTTCCATCGACCCGCCGCTGATTCTGTGGTCGCTGGCGAAAGACGCGCTAAGTCTGGCGACTTTTCAACAGGCTGAATTTTTCAATGTTCATATCCTTGGCCATGATCAGGAAGACATTTCCACGCGTTTTGCCCGCCGCCAACACAATAAATTTGACGGCACCGGTTTTTATCCGGGTCTGAATAATATTCCGGTGCTGGAGAATTATGCCGCCCTGCTGGAATGCCGGACCAGAAATCAATATGACGGCGGCGACCATATTATTTTTGTCGGCCATGTCCTGGCCCATCATCACACCGCCACAGACCCATTGCTGTTTCATCAGGGCCGCTATACCAATATCCGGCCCCGGACCACGGACTGACTTTGACCGTTAATTACCAGTTTTTATAATTTCCGGCCTTTTCGGGTCAGGACCTTTTTAATTACCGGTCTTTTTTCGGGGGTTTTATGCTCCTGTATTTTATATTGTCCTGCCACAGGCTCAGATAGCGGTCGGCAATAGCTTTTAATTCCGGATCTTCTAATTCTGGGTCTTCCAATTCTGGAATTTTTAATTTTGGGGCTTTTAATTCTGAATCTGTAGCGGCCTCTGCTGCTGAAACATTGTCTGTTCTGTTATCGCTGGT
>JAADGA010000182.1 GCA_013152615.1 Alphaproteobacteria bacterium | reverse complement strand
CGGCAGAGCGGGTGCGCGAGGTGGTGCGGGCGGCAAAAGATCATGGCTGCTCAATGCGGATCGGGGTCAATGCCGGCTCGCTGGAAAAACATCTGCTGGAACAATTTGGCGAACCCTGTCCCGAAGCACTGGTGCAGAGTGCGTTGGAACATGCCAGAATTCTGGAGGATAATGATTTCTTCAATTTTAAAATCAGCGTCAAGGCCTCTGATATTTTTCTGGCGGTGGCGGCCTATCAGGGGCTGGCGAATGCCTGTGATTATCCGCTTCACCTCGGCATTACCGAGGCCGGGGCGTTGCGCGCCGGGACGGTAAAATCCTCAATCGGCATCGGGATGCTGTTATGGGCCGGGATTGGCGATACCATCCGGGTTTCGCTGTCGGCGGACCCGGTGGAGGAGGTCAAGGTCGGCTTTGATCTGCTCAAAAGTCTGGATATTCGTCATCGCGGGGTTCAGATCATCTCGTGCCCGTCCTGTGCGCGTCAGGCCTATCCGGTAATCCGGACGGTGGAAATTCTGGAACAGCGGCTTGAGCATATTTCAACCCCTTTAAGTCTCAGCATCATCGGCTGTGTGGTCAATGGTCCGGGGGAAGCGCGTGAAACCGATATCGGCCTCACCGGCGGCGGTAACGGCACCCATATGGTTTACCTGAACGGCATGTCGGATCACAAGATTGATGATAGCGGGATCATTGATCATATCGTCGATCTGGTTGAGGAAAAAGCCGCGATGCTCGCGACGGAAAACAACAAGCTTTAAGGAACAGCCAGTGGCAAAATTACAGCCGGTACGCGGCACCCATGATATTATCGGCGATCAGGCCCGGAGATTCCGCTTTATCCATCAGACCTTTCAGGATATTGCCCTGCGCTTTGGTCATCAGGAAATCAGCACGCCGATATTTGAATTTACCGAAGTATTTAACCGCACCCTCGGCGAAACCTCCGATGTGGTGTCGAAGGAAATGTATAGTTTCGAGGACCGGGGCGGCGAAAGCCTGACCCTGCGTCCGGAATATACCGCCGGTATCGCCCGCGCCTTTATCTCCAACGGTTTGCAGCAATCATTACCGTGTAAATTTTTCGGTTTTGGTCCGATGTTCCGTTACGAGCGGCCGCAAAAGGGCCGGATGCGCCAGTTCCACCAGCTGGATGTTGAGATATTGGGGGTGGCGGAACCCCAGGCCGATATTGAGGTGCTGGCGCTCGGCGTGACATTATTGACCGAACTGGGTCTGATGGATGAGGTGACGCTGGAAATAAACAGTCTGGGCGACAGCGAAAGCCGTAACGCTTACCGGGATGCGCTGGTCAGCTATTTCACGGCTCATAAGGATCGGCTGAGTCCGGACAGTCAGGCGCGGCTGGTCAAAAATCCGCTGCGGATTCTGGACAGCAAGGACGGTGGCGACCGCGAACTGGTCACGGATGCCCCGCGGATATCAGACTATTATAATGCGTCTTCCAAAGAATTTTTTGACGCGGTTTTGTCGGGGCTGGCGGCGCTTGGCATTGACTATACCCTCAATCAACGTCTGGTGCGCGGCCTTGATTATTACAGCCACACCGCTTTTGAATTTACCACCACCCGGCTCGGGGCGCAGGGTACGCTACTGGCAGGCGGGCGTTATGACGGGCTGATCGAAAAGATGGGGGGTCCGCCGACTGCCGGCATTGGCTGGGCGGCGGGCATCTGGCGGAGCTGATCTCGCCCGATCTCATTGTGGAGGCAGCCCGCCCGGTTGCCATCGTTCCGGTCGGCACTGGCTGTCAGACAGCGGCGCTGAAGCTGGCCCAGCAATTACGGCTGGCCGGTTATCCGGTTGAGATGTCGTACCGGGGCAATATGGCAAAACGGCTAAAGCGCGCCAACAAGGCCCGCTGCCGGGCGGTGATTTTGATTGGCGACGACGAGCTTGCGCGTGCCACGGTCACAGTCAAGAATTTTGACGACGGCAGCCAGACCGAGGTTGCCCTGGATAAAATCATGGATTATCTGAAATGATTCCGCAGGAACGATTGCAACAGCTGATCACCCGCCATGCGGAGCTTGAACATATGATGTCGGCGGCCGGGATGTCTTCGGAAGAAATCATCACTATTTCAAAGGAATATGCCGAGCTTTCCCCGGTGGTCAGGGCCGCCGGTGACTATCTTGCGATGCGGCGCGAAATGGCGGAACTTGACGCCATGATTACCGATCCGGATGGCGACCCTGAGCTGAAGGAACTGGCGGAGATGGAGCTGCCGGAGCTGAAGAAGCGTCTGCCAGCGCTTGAGCGCGAAGTCGAGATCATGCTGTTGCCAAAAGATGTTGATGACGATAAAAACGCCCTGCTGGAAATCCGTGCCGGTACCGGTGGCGATGAGGCCGCGCTTTTCGCCGGTGACCTGTTTCGTATGTATCAGCGCTATGCCCAGCTTCAGGGCTGGAAATTTGAGGTGGTCAATGCCTCCAGCAGCGATGTCGGCGGCTTTAAGGAAGTGATTATTTCCGTTGCTGGCAAGGGGGTGTTCGCCCGGCTTAAATATGAATCCGGCGGTCATCGGGTGCAACGGGTGCCGGAGACTGAGACCGGGGGCCGTATCCATACCTCGGCAGCGACAGTTGCGGTGATGCCCGAGGTGGAGGAGGTGGACATCACCCTTGACGACAAGGACATCCGGGTGGATATTTTCCGCGCGAGCGGCCCCGGCGGCCAGAGTGTCAACACCACCGACAGTGCGGTCAGGCTGACCCATATTCCGACCGGCATTACCGTTCAGCAGCAGGATGAAAAATCCCAGCATAAAAACAAACAGAAGGCGATGAAAGTGCTGATGGCGCGGGTTTATGATGCCGAACGCTCAAAGCGCGATGCCGAACGGGCGGCGGATCGTAAGGAGCAGGTCGGCAGCGGTGACCGGTCCGGCCGGATCCGCACCTATAATTTCCCGCAGGGCCGGGTGACCGACCACCGCATTAACCTGACACTGTACAAGCTTGACCAGATTCTGGCCGGTGACGGGCTGGAACAGGTGATTACCGCCCTGATTACCGAAGAACAGGCGGCACAGCTGGCACAAATGACGGGGTGATCAGTTGGTGCCGCCGGATTTCATGGCCTGAAGAATTTTATTTCTGAGCTGGTTGAATGCGGCGGCATATTTTCCGGTCTGGGCTATTTGATCCGTACTACAGGCGGCGGCGGGATCGGCCCGGCGGTCGGCGACATCAAGGCGCTGCCATTGATCGGTATCAAGGGAAAAATGGCGGCTTCCCCGGAATTTTTGCGGATTATTATAAAGATAATGCAGCAGACGGCTATAATCTCCGGCGCAGAAACCGGCATGTTTCATAATTTTATCGGCAGTTTTGTCGACCTTCAGCCTACGTTCCGCGGCCACAATGCCGGTTTTATTGACAGTATAATCATAGGCTTTGTTTTGATAGCGGGGCCGGGCAAAAGCCTTGGAACTGTCTCCCTGATAAGTTTCCTGATCTTTGGTGGGAATATCGCTCTCGTCGAGAGCTTCGGCTCTGATGGCTGATTTCAGGTAATCGCCGACGGTTAGTTTCTTTTTTTTCTGCCGGGGATTTTTGGGTGGCGGCGGGACGGCATAGCCTAGGCTGATATAGGCCGTCAAATGGGCCAGACTGGCCACCAGCTGATTGACGGTTTTGATGTTTTTCAGAAAGAGATGCGGCAGGTCAATTGATGATGGCGTGACCGCAATATTATGCTTATGTTTAGCAATAACACCGATGGTAACCGTTTTCAGACCACTGGCTTGTGTCAACTGGTCTTCAATAGCCTGAAGGAATTTTATATTTTCAGGTTTGGCAGCAGAGGCTGGATTTTTTGCGGCTACGGAGAAATTAAGCGAGAAGATTACCACTAGGGAGAGAGCTATAATATATAGCCTTGAGCTAATAGTATTTTCAGATGCCTTCATCAGATTTCCAATATATGATCGGGCACGGACAATAACATTTTATCTGGTTTAAGTAAATATGTTAACGGTAAGGGATATAAGAAAAAACGCTATTCTCCGGCTTGAGGGCATCGGGGATGACAGCGCGCGGCTTGATGTCGATCTGCTGCTGGCGGCGGCTTTGGGGATTGGGGTGCTGGATATTATTCTGGAGCCGGGGCGGCGGGTGCCTGATCCCGGGGCGGCGCTTTTTCAGGCGCTGCTGCTGCGCCGAATGGCCCGGGAACCGGTTGCGCAAATTCTGGGGAAAAAAGCCTTCTGGAATCATGAGTTCACGGTAAGCCGCGCCTGCCTGACCCCGCGACCGGATAGTGAAATATTGATTGAAAGTGCGTTAAAAGTCATTACGGACAGACAGAAAACCCTAAAAATTCTGGATCTGGGGACGGGGAGTGGCTGTCTGTTGTTATCGCTGATGGCGGAATTGCCCAACAGCCACGGGGTCGGGGTTGATATCTCTGACCCGGCACTGGCCGTGGCGCGCGCGAATGCCGAACGGCTCGGATTTGAGCAAAGATGTGATTTTATCATCAGTGACTGGGCCGAACAATTGCCGCTGTCGGCTAAATTTGACATTATTTTGGCCAATCCTCCCTATATTGCGCTGACAGAAAAGCCGTCTCTTGCCCCGGAGGTGCGGAATTATGAACCGGCACTCGCCCTGTTTGCCGATGATGGTGGTCTGCGGGAATATCGCAGGCTGGCAAAAATTATTCCGGGGATTATTGCTGGCGGTGGCCATGCTTTTCTGGAGATTGGCTGGCAACAAGGGGCGCAGGTTATGGATATTTTCACCAAAGCCATCGCGCCTAATATAAATAATATCAAAAATATCAGAATAATTCCGGATTTGGCTGGCCGGGACCGTTGTGTAGCGATTAATTTTGGCTGATTTCAGGAAAAAACACGGCTATTTAAAAATATTGTTGGCTTTTCGTTGTGATAAGGCTACTGTGGTCCTACTTATTTAAGAGTATAAGGGTCCGGGAGCATTATTGAGAATAATACCCGGCAACATGAACCCCAGATATTGATATATTTGAAAAAGTAACCGCTGTCAGACAGGATGGACGCGTATTTATCGCGAAACCGTCATGTCGGGATCAGCCCCTATTTAGCGTAGTTTTCATGAAACAAAATCAGAATGTCAGGCAGAACCGGCAGGGCCGACCAAATCAGTATAATAATCAGAAACGTACCGGCAAGGGCCGTCATAATAACAACCGGCCCCAACAGCCAAATACTGCAAACCGGCAGATAGACAGTCGGGGACCGGGCGGAATCCAGCGCGGCAATGCCAAGCAGCTTTATGAAAAATATAAACTGATGGCCCGTGAAAGACGGGCAACGGACCGGCTTGAATCTGAATCTCTCAGTCAGCATGCCGACCATTATTATCGTATTTATGCCGAATTTGCGGCAACAGAAGCGGCTAGCCAGCTTGCTCAGGAGCAGGCCCAGAAATTAGCTCAGGAACAGAAACAAGCCCAGGAACAGGCGCAGGAACAAGCCCAAAAACAGGCTCAGAAACAGAAACAGGAACAGGAACAGCCTAAGGAACAGGTCCAGACTGAAATTCAGGCTGCTGTTACTCAGGAGGCATCCCCGGAGTTGCCACAAGATTCCGCAAAATAGACAACCCCGCCATCAGAACAGCTTTCCGCCCCCCGGCAACCAAAAAAGCCGGTAAGAAAAACAGTCCGGAAACCGCGGCAAAAGCCCACAGAAGAAGACCAGCCCGAGACCCCCTGACGGTCC
>JAADGA010000181.1:4146-5030 GCA_013152615.1 Alphaproteobacteria bacterium | reverse complement strand
CTGTGGAGTGGTAAGGACCCCTGTTCCGGAGCAGCTCCAACCCTTACGGCGGCACAATGCGCCAATACCGGGGTGACCGCAGCACAATACGGCAACATTAACGCCAGTCCCGCCTCCCAGTATAATGCTTTCTTCGGTGGTAATCCCAAGCTCAGCCCTGAGACTGCCGATACCTATACTCTGGGTATTGTTGCCACCCCGATTGACAATCTGCAGTTCAGCATTGATTACTGGGATATCAGGATGACCAATGTTATTGGCGTCTTGGACCCTGAGCTTGCCATTACCCAATGCGGCCTGACCGGAAATGCCAGCTTCTGTGGCCTGGTCAACCGCGCCGCCAACGGCAGCCTGTGGCTTGGGCAATCCGGGTTTGTTACTGGAACAAATATCAATCTGGCCGGTCGGCGCTGGAAAGGAATTGATGTTTCTGCTCATTACCGGGTAGAAGATCTTTTCGGCGGAACTCTCGACCTCTCTCTGATCGGCACCCGCAAGCTCAAGAGGGAAGTTATGCCTCTGCCGGGCATCACCAGTGCCGCCTATGATTGCGTTGGGACGGTTACCACCAAATGCTTCCCGGCTCCAAAATGGCGTCATACCCTCACCGCAGCCTATACATCGGACAGCTTCTGGTCAGTTACCGCCAAATGGCGTTACTTCTCCAGCGTTACCAATCCCGATTATGATGCTAAGAAAGAGGGCATCCTGAATAAGGGCATTCCTTCACAGAGCTATATTGATCTGACCGCCGGGTTTAGAATATCCGGTAATGTCGGCCTGCTGGTAGGTGTCAATAACGTCTTTGACAAAGAGCCTCCACTGGTTGGCGGGTCTCTGGGCACCAACGGCAATACCTATGCCGGTTTCTATGATGCCCTGGG